>NZ_CAWQJR010000007.1:0-15347 GCF_963894935.1 Xenorhabdus sp. PB61.4 | reverse complement strand
ATTAATTGTGGACTATTTTGTCTTTTCAGTTGCTTGAATAGTTAATGAGCTAGAATCATAATAAAAAATGTCAGTTTTGTGATGCATGTCACATAGTATTTAAAATGACATATATTCTCCGTTGTATAAGTTGATGATTCAGGAGTAAAGTTAATTAGTATTAAGAATATTCTTAATCAATTGTGGCAAGTTCATTATCCAGATGACGCAATAATACTTTTACAATCCATTACCGAAATATTTTAGAAATTGGGCGATCCCAAGAGTAATACAAAGGACAGTTACTGCTCTGGCTAAAGATGTATATTTCAGTTATGTCGGAGATTATTGAATCTCATGCTACTGGTAATTTTGTCGTGAGTGATTCTTTGATCACTTAATTGATTTTTTCATGTAATCGGACGGGATATATAGAAATGAGTACGGTTGAATTGCTCAAACATATTTATGACATAAATTTATCGTATTTGCTTTTAGCACAACGGCTAATTAACCATGAGAAAGCGTCTGCGATGTTCCGTTTAGGTATTAGTGAATCGATGGCTGATACGTTGGCCGAGCTGACATTGCCTCAGTTAGTAAAATTAGCTGAAACCAACCAACTGATTTGCCATTTTCGGTTTGAAGATCACGAAACCGTACAGCAGCTGACGAAGGAATCGCGGGTGGACGATCTACAGCAAATTCATACAGGTATTTTGTTGTCCACTCATCTTTTTCAGCAGTTGTCCGCGCAGGATGACACTTCAATGAAGAAAAGAGCATAAAGATGGCTGAAAAAAGTATTGTCCAAGAAGCTAAAGATATTCAGCTGGCAATGGAGCTCATCACTTTAGGCGCACGCTTACAGATGCTTGAAAGTGAAACGCAGTTAAGCAGAGGAAGGTTGATCAGGCTGTATAAAGAGTTGCGGGGAAGTCCCCCGCCTAAAGGGATGCTTCCCTTTTCAACGGATTGGTTTATGACGTGGGAACAGAATATTCATTCTTCCATGTTCTATAATGCTTACCGTTTCCTGTTGAAAAGTGGGCACTGTGCAGGTGTTGAGGCTGTAGTTAAGTCTTATAGGCTTTATCTTGAGCAATGCCCTCCGTCTGACGGAGATGCGCCCGTTTTAGCTCTGACCCGGGCCTGGACACTCATACGTTTTGTCGATAGTGGGATGTTGCAGCCAACTGAGTGTCGCTGTTGTGGTGGGACTTTTATCACACACGCACATCAGCCGGTCAACAGCTTTGTTTGTAGTCTTTGCCAACCGCCTTCAAGGGCGGTAAAAAAACGTAAACTTTCCGCGCAACCTGCCGATACTAATTCACAACTGCTGGATGGATTTGCTCAGCAAGCTATGTGAATTTAAATGGGAAAGTGAAAACTTAGGTTACAGGTTTTGGTCATTCTGGCCTGTAATCTACAATCCTCCTCTTCATTTATTAATTCTCCCTGTTCAAATCCCATCTGCTCACCAACTTAGCTAAAGGATATCGCGTGTTAGTACTTTTAGGATATATCGTGGTTTTTGGTGCGGTGATTGGAGGCTATCTGCTTGTCGGTGGCCACATGGGCGCACTTTATCAGCCAGCGGAATTTTTGATTATCGCAGGTGCGGGTATTGGGGCTTTTATCGTGGGCAACAATGGTAAGGCGATAAAGGCGACATTGCGTGTTTTACCAAAAATATTGCGTAGATCAAAATACAATAAAGCGATGTACATGGATCTGATGGCTTTGCAGTTCCGTCTTTTATCCAAATCCCGCCAGCATGGGCTTTTGTCTCTTGAGCGTGATATTGAGAATCCGCAACAAAGTGACATCTTCACACAGTATCCCCGTTTACTACAAGATCCTTACCTGATGAACTTCATCACGGATTATATGCGCTTGATCGTCAGCGGCAATATGAACCCACATGAGATCGAAGCCCTGATGGATGAAGAGATCGAGACTTATGAGCAGGAAAGTGAAGTCCCTGCGACCAGTCTGGCAATGGTGGGGGATTCATTACCAGCATTTGGTATCGTTGCAGCTGTGATGGGGGTTGTTAATGCACTGGGTTCGGCAGACAGACCAGCAGGTGAACTTGGCGTATTGATTGCTCATGCAATGGTAGGGACATTCCTCGGGATCTTGCTGGCTTACGGTTTTGTGTCTCCACTGGCAACGTTGTTGCGTCAGCGCAGCAGCGAGCAGATAAAAATGATGCAGTGTATCAAAGTGACTCTGCTTTCCAGCCTGAATGGTTATGCTCCACAAATTGCGGTTGAGTTTGGTCGCAAAACATTATTCCTCACAGATCGTCCTTCATTTACAGAACTTGAAGAGCATGTTCGCAGGGTTAAAGCCCCCGTACAACAAGAAGCTGAAGAATAATTATGAGAGCGAATAATGTTACTGTCGTCAGAGTAAAAAAGCGCAAAAAACATGGCCAGCCCCATCATGGTGGGTCATGGAAAATTGCCTATGCCGATTTTATGACTGCAATGATGGCATTTTTTCTGGTTATGTGGCTGATATCGATTGCCAGCCCGCAGGAATTAACCAGCATTGCCGAATATTTTCGTACTCCCTTGCAGGTTGCAATAAACAAGGGTCAGCAAAGTAGTGATACAACAAATCCAATCCCGGGGGGAGGGGATGATGTTTTCCAGCAGGATGGAGAAGTCTTCCGCCAAACCAAACAGGTTGAAGTCAGTGAAGATCGCCGTCGTCTGGATCGGTTACGTCAGCAACTCGATCAGTTGATCATCACCGATCCTCGTCTTAAAGCACTACGTCCTCATTTATTGATTGACATGATGGATGAAGGTTTACGTATTCAGATCATCGACCGGGAAAATCGTCCGATGTTCATGATTGGTAGTGCGAAAGTCGAAAACCACATGAGTGATATTTTGCAGGCGATTGCGCCGATCTTAAATAGTATTCCAAATAAGGTCAGCCTGTCGGGTCATACTGATAATCTGCAATATATCAGTGGACAGCGTGGTTACAGTAACTGGGAACTGTCTTCAGACAGGGCGAATGCATCAAGACGGGAACTGCTAACTGGTGGTCTGGATGAATCCAAAATTATGCGAGTTGTTGGAATGGCATCCACCGTCAGTATGCAGAAGGGAATTCCCGCTGATGCTCCTGTCAATCGCCGTATCAGTATTATTGTTCTGAATAAAGAAGCAGAACAACGGATTGAGCAGGAAAACAGTGGCGGTAACGCCATGACCGCTAACAGTAGTATGGATATACAAGAAGTCATCAGAATGGATTCGAATGAGGGAACGCCTTCTCAGCAACCCACCGGACAATCCAATGAAATCACTGTGCCGGAGCAGACAAATATTGAACCGGCAAGTGATCCTAATAAGGTGACAGAGTAAGTAACGATGGATATTACCGCGTTTTATCAGACTTTTTTTGATGAGGCAGATGAACTATTGGCGGATATGGAGCAGCATTTATTGCTGCTTGATGCCGATGAGCCTGACCATGAACAGCTGAATGCCATTTTTCGCAGCGCCCACTCAATTAAAGGGGGCGCTGCGACTTTTGGTTTTTCCAAACTGCAACAAACCACGCATGTTTTAGAGAATCTGCTGGATAGTGCCAGACGTGACGAAATACGCCTGACAACTGACATTATCAACCTGTTTTTAGAAGCGAAAGATATTATGCAGCAACAACTGGATGCCTATAAAAGTTCTCAGGAGCCAGATGAAGATACATTCAATTATATCTGCGAAACATTGCGCCAACTTGCATTAGAGTTACAGGAAGAGCAGCAGAATATCGCTGATTCTGCTGAATCATCTGAATTTGAACCTGTAACGGAAGAGATTATTCAGCATGTGGCAGAAATTCAGGAAAAGCAGGAAGAACACGCAGTACCTGTAGAACAGCCTGAAGAAAAAAATCTTCCGACGACAACTCCAGCTTCGGCCACAGAACAGGGACGGATCCGTGTTCACCTATCCGGGCTGAAAGAGCGTGAAGTTGCTTTGATGAAAGATGAATTGGGGCATCTTGGTGAAATTTATGATGTCGAACAGACAACAGATAGCCTTGAAGCCTCTTTAGTTACCTCTGCAACAGAAGATGATATTACCGCAGTATTGTGTTTTGTGGTTGAGCCAGAACAAATAACCTTCTTGCCTGTAGTGGAGTATCAGCAGGTTGAAGTAAAAACAGAAGAAAGTACGACTCAGCCTACGGAACAGGAAACTTCGGTAACGGCTAATACAACAGACTCCACTCCTGATGTGGAAAAGGAATTGGCCCAACTGCTAGCGTCACCGTCGGCTGATACCAGGAAAAAAACTGATGTTACTGAAGCTGGTCGCCCGGCCCCGCGTCCGATGGCGGGTTCTCCGCGTCAGCGTGTAGAGTCTTCCAGTATTCGTGTAGCCGTTGAGAAAGTCGATCAGCTTATTAATCTGGTGGGTGAGTTAGTTATTACCCAATCTATGCTGGCACAGCACTGTGATGCTCTGGAACCGACAATACACAGCGAATTGCTGAGTTGTATGGCGCAATTGCAGCGAAATTCCCGTGATTTGCAGGAATCTGTTATGTCGATCCGGATGATGCCGATGGAATATGTATTCAGTCGTTATCCACGTCTGGTGCGGGATCTTGCGGGTAAGCTGAACAAAAAAGTGGAACTGACATTAATTGGTAGTTCCACTGAACTGGATAAGAGCCTGATCGAACGCATTATCGACCCACTGACGCATCTAGTCCGTAATAGCCTTGATCATGGTATCGAAACGCCGGAAAAACGTCTCGCCGCGGGTAAATCGGAAACAGGTAATCTGACACTGGCTGCTGAGCATCAGGGCGGCAATATCTGCATTGAAGTTATTGACGATGGTGCGGGACTGAATCGCGAGAAGATCTTAGCCAAAGCTCAGTCTCAGGGGTTGGCGGTCAATGAAAACATGAGTAATGAAGAAGTTGCCATGCTGATCTTCGCACCCGGCTTTTCTACCGCAGAAATTGTCACAGATGTTTCTGGGCGTGGTGTGGGTATGGATGTGGTTAAACGCAACATTCAGGATATGGGCGGACAGATCCAAATTAATTTTCAGGAAGGGAAGGGGACAGTTATCCGTATTCTGCTGCCACTGACCTTGGCGATATTGGATGGCATGTCTGTCAAAGTGAATGATGAAGTCTTCATTTTACCTCTGAGTGCTGTGGTCAGTTCCTTACAGCCGCAGGAGGAAGATATTTATCCACTGGCGGGAGATGAAAAACTATTGCAGGTGCGTGGTGAATATCTGCCATTGCTGGAACTGTATCGGATATTTGACATTCCGGGCGCAGAAACAGCACCGACGAAAGGCATTGCGGTGATTGTGCAGAGTGCGGGACGCCGTTATGCATTGCTGGTCGATAAACTGGTTGGGCAGCATCAGGTTGTTGTTAAAAATATCGAAAGCAACTATCGCAAAGTACCGGGTATTTCCGCTGCCACGATTATGGGCGATGGCAGTGTTGCTCTGATTATTGATATTCCTGCTTTGCAGAAACTTAACCATGAACAGTTAGCCGTGCGTAAGGCAGAATTTGCAAACAAAAAATAACCATTTTTTGTCATACCCGATGGATATATATCCAAAGATTTAAGTCACACACAATAGATAGAAGGTAACACAATGGCAGCCATAGACGAATTCAGTAAGTTATCAGGAGAAACAGCCGGAAAGGAATATCTGGTTTTCACTCTGGGTGATGAAGAGTATGGAATTGAAATACTGAAAGTGCAGGAAATCCGTGGTTATGATCAGGTCACCCGCATTGCCAATACGCCTGCTTTTATCAAAGGTATCACCAACCTGCGTGGTGTAATTGTACCTATTATTGACTTGCGGATTAAATTTTCTCAGGAAGATGTGACTTACAATGATAACACCGTGGTCATCATCCTGAATCTGCTTAACCGCGTTGTCGGGATTGTTGTTGATGGTGTATCCGATGTGCTCTCTCTGAAAGATGATCAAATCTGTCCTGCCCCGGAATTTGCCGTCACACTGTCAACAGAGTATCTGACCGGACTGGGCTCCATTGAAGAGCGTATGCTGATTTTGGTCGATATTGAAAAACTGCTCAACAGTGAAGAAATGGCGCTGGTGGATTCTGTCGCCAAAGAGTGATATTTCAGGGCTGCCATTCTCTTAAACATAAAGAGAGTCACGGAAAATAACAGCGTGAAAAGGCAGCCCGTTTTTGTTGTAGATCAAAAAAATGCAGTAAAAACTCAATTTTTTGTATTACGCATAAAGTTCCCTTTAAGGATGCCGATAACACTGGCATAGCAATTTATTACACAAGGGAAGTCATGTTTAACCGAATGAAAATAGTGACGGGGCTAATCTCAGTCATAATCTTATTTGGTGCTCTGCAATTTATGTCTAGCGGCCTGTTTTTTAATTCCATAAAAAATGATACCAAGGCCTTTGATACGCTGGATGAACTGCGGCAGCGGCAAAAATTACTTGATGAAAGCTGGATCAATCTGTTGCAGGCCCGTAATAACCTGAACCGTGTTGGCATCGTCTACATCATGCAAATAAACGGTGGTGAGAGCGAATACAAAATTGATGATATTTTAGCAGAGGCTAAGGTTAATTTATCCCGTGCAGAACGCAGTTTTCAGCAATTTGAACAAATGCCGAACTTGTCTATACGCGATCCAGAGCGTATGCAGCGTTTGAAACAAACTCATAGTGTCTATATCAATGCACTTAAAGAGCTGGATGTATTGCTGGCCAAAAAAGAGTTTAAAGCATTTTTTGCCCAGCCAACTACCATGTATCAGAACGCATTTGATACTGAATATCTCTTCTATCTGGGTCAGAATGAAAAACTGTATGAGCAGGTATCAGATGATGCTGATATAGCCTACCGTAACGTCATTATTAGCCTGATTTTTGTCTTTGTGCTGTTAATCGGTGTAATGACCGTGAGTTGGATTGGTTTACGCAAAGCATTAATCGATCCACTGAATAACCTGTTGGATTCTATTAAAGCCTTCTCAAGAGGTGACTTGACCAGAAAGATTGATGTCTCCGGTAATAATGAAATGGGGGTGTTGTCAGTTGGTCTTAAGCACATGCAGGAAGAGCTGATCAATACCGTCAGAAGTGTTCATCACAGCACCGAAACCATCTATACCGGCACCAGCGAAATTGCTGCGGGTAACAATGATCTCTCTGCCCGTACTGAGCAGCAGGTTGCTTCACTGGAAGAAACTGCGGCCAGCATGGAAGAACTCACCGCAACCGTAAAACAGAATGCTGATAACGCCCGTCAGGCCAGTAATCTTGCTGATAATGCCTCCGAAATTGCCCGTAAGGGTGGCAAAGTGGTGGCGAACGTTGTGCAAACCATGCACGAAATTGCTGACAGTTCGCGCAAAATTTCAGATATCACCGGTGTGATTGATGCTATCGCTTTCCAGACCAATATTCTTGCTCTTAACGCAGCGGTAGAAGCCGCCCGTGCAGGTGAACACGGACGGGGGTTTGCCGTAGTTGCCGGAGAAGTCCGCAATCTGGCACAGCGTAGTGCCGAAGCTGCAAAAGAGATCAAATCACTGATTGAAGACTCTGTCAGCCGTACTGATACAGGGTCTGAGCTGGTGGAAAGTGCGGGTGAGACAATGAACAACATTGTCAACTCAGTGACCCGTGTAACTGACATTATGGGTGAAATTGCCTCAGCATCTGATGAGCAGAGCAGGGGAATCACCCAGGTTGGTGTTGCTATCTCTGAAATGGACAGAGTGACACAGCAGAACGCATCATTGGTCGAACAGTCTGCGGCAGCCGCAGCAGCTCTGGAAGAGCAGGCCATGATCCTGACCAAAGCTGTGGCAATATTTCAGTTACCGGAGCAGGCAGACAGGAAGCTGCCTGAAAAAAGAAAACATGAAGTTTTATCGACGAGAAAATCGCCGACCCCTCCAGCTAATAAAACGAATCCTCCCGTGCTGAAGAAAGGCAGTGACGTGGAAGACCCATCTAATTGGGAAACATTCTAAAAAATAATAGCGATAACTACGGCTGCATTATGCAGCCGTTCAACGAGGTGATTACATGTTAGGCAGGCTTCGCATATCAACCAGTTTGTATCTATTACTGATGATGTTTTGTATTATGCAAATGATTTCCAGTGGTCTATCGCTGGGAATTATTTATACAGATCAGTCATATATCGAAAGAATTGATTTGGGAACTCAGCGCAGGGATAGCCTGGGCGTGAGTTGGACTGCATTATTGCAAACGCGTAACACTCTGAACAAAATCGCAATTGCTCAAAAAGTAGGGCAACCCAAAGAACAAATCGATGCAATGGAAGCATTGCTCAAACATTCATTAAGTGAAGCAGAAAGAAGCTTTAATCAATTTAATTCTTTACCTCAGGTAGGAAAGAATGAAAGAAGGGATGGTCTATTAACTGACCTTGATCGCGCTTATAGGGACTATTTCAGTGCTCTGAAAGAGATGAAAGAATTTCTTTATGGCGGCGATTTTCAGGCTTTTCTTGACCAGCCGACAGAAGAATATCAGCTCAAAATGGAGCTTGCATATAAACATTATATGCAATACCTCAACAAGAATATTGAAGATACGGTAGAGAATGCAGCGTTCTACTATAAAGTTGCTATTGCCATGTTCTTTGGTTCCATTCTGATGGTGTTTATTGTTGCTATCGCAGCTCACTGGTGGCTGAAACGTAACCTGCTCAGGCCTTTTGACAATATGAGAGCCTGTTTTCAGGATGTGGCAGAAGGACGGCTGGATAAAGAAGTTGCTGTTACCACTGATGATGAAATCGGCGATATATTCAGAAAACTACGCGATATGCAGAGATCGCTGATTAAATCCATATCATCGGTGCGGGATAATACTAATCAGATGTATATCGGCATTCAGGAAATTACGCAGGGTAATACTGATTTATCCTCACGTACTGAAGAACAGGCCGCCTCTCTGGAAGAAACAGCAGCCAGTATGGAACAGCTGACCGTCACCGTTAAACAGAATGCAGAACATGCCCGTCAGGCCAGCGCCCTTGCAGTTGCCGCTTCTCAGACCGCAACCAAAGGCGGAGAACAGACCAGCAGTGTCGTTGCGACAATGGATGAAATTGCCAATAGTTCGAAGAAAATCAGTGCAATTATCAGCGTGATTGATGGTATTGCTTTCCAGACCAATATTCTGGCACTGAACGCAGCGGTTGAAGCAGCACGTGCCGGCGAGCAGGGCAGAGGGTTCTCTGTGGTTGCCGGAGAAGTACGTGATCTGGCGCAACGCAGTGCTGAAGCGGCAAAAGAGATCAAAATTCTGATTGATGAATCTGTTCACCGTGTTAATCAAGGTTCAGAGCTGGTGAATCATGCCGGACAAACTATGGATGAGCTGGTCAGGTCGGTCAATCAGGTGACTGATCTGATGACTGAAATTGCGGCGGCTTCCGATGAACAAAGTCGTGGTATTCATCAGGTGGCTCAGGCTGTGAGCCAGATGGATCAGGTCACTCAGCAAAATGCCGCATTAGTGGAGCAATCCGCTGCTGCCGCATCTGCGCTTGAAGATAAAGCAGATACATTGGTGAGAACCGTTGCTCAATTTGAACTGCCAAAAATGTCAGAATATGAGCACAACCATCAGGGATATACTGCATCAAAAATGACCGATGAGTATGCTGTAAATTAAGTACGCTGAGGTCAGATGAAATCCAACTTAACGGCTTCAAATACTGAAGCCACTGTACCGCTGAACTTTATGTTTCAGCGGCATACATTGTCGGATGCGCATTTTGAGCGTATCTGCCAATTTATTTACCAGCGGGCCGGTATTGTACTGGCAAAAAATAAACGAGAAATGGTTTACAACCGTCTGGTCAGGCGATTGCGTGTTCTGGGATTTAATGATTTTGGTCAATATCTGTCGATTCTGGAACAGAACAGTCATAGCAAGGAATGGGAATTATTCGTTAATGCCCTGACAACTAATCTCACTGCGTTTTTCAGGGAAGCCCACCATTTTCCGATTCTTGCGGCACATGCCGGCAAAAAAAACGGGGGGACTTACCGTGTCTGGAGCGCAGCGGCTTCCACCGGAGAAGAGCCGTATTCCATCGCCATGACGTTATGTGATGCGTTAGGGCATCGTTCAAACCGGATAAAAATCATTGCCAGTGATATTGATACTCAGGTACTGGAAAAAGCCCGTCAGGGAATTTATCGATTAGATGAACTACAGCATCTGAGTGACAGTCAAAAGAAAAAATACTTTTTCAAAGGTGTTGGTTTTTATGAAGGATATGCCAGAGTTCGTCCGGTGCTGACTGAAATGGTCAGCTTTCAGCATCTGAATTTACTGGATTCTGAGTGGGCGCTTGAAGGTAAATTTGATGCGATTTTTTGTCGTAATGTCATGATTTATTTTGATAAAAAAACGCAGGAAAGAATTTTACGACATTTTGTCAATTTCTTAAAACCAGATGGTCTGCTCTTTGCCGGGCATTCCGAGAACGTTACTCAAATTAGCCGAGAGTTCTACTTGCAGGGACAGACCGTTTACGGTGTAGGTCAGGCAAGGAGGGGTCATGAATAAAATAACAGTTCTTTGTGTGGATGATTCGGCGCTGATGCGCCAAATCATGCGGGAAATTATCAATAGCCATCCTGACATGGAAGTTGTGGATTGTGCGCCTGATCCCTTTGTTGCCCGCGATTTAATCAAAAAGCATAACCCGCAGGTACTGACACTGGATGTCGAAATGCCACGGATGGACGGAATTGATTTTCTTGAAAAACTCATGCGATTGCGTCCTATGCCCGTAGTAATGGTTTCCTCCCTGACGGGAAAAGGTTCGGAAATCACATTAAAAGCACTGGAATTGGGCGCGGTGGATTTTGTGACCAAGCCGCAGTTGGGGATCCGTGAAGGAATGCTGGCCTATAGCGAGCTGATTGCTGAGAAAATCAGAGCGGCGGCGCAGGCAAAAGTCAGCACGATGAAACCTGTAGATAAAGTTGATGCTCCACTGAGTTTTAAGCCACTGTTATCCAGTGAAAAATTGATCGCGGTCGGGGCCTCTACCGGAGGGACTGAAGCAATTAAAAACCTGTTACAACCTTTGCCTATTACCAGCCCGGCACTCCTTATCACGCAGCATATGCCATCAGGTTTTACCCGCTCATTTGCCGAGCGGCTTAATAAACTGAGTCAGATTACTGTTAAAGAAGCGGAAGATGGTGAACGGGTTCTGCCGGGACATGCCTATATAGCGCCGGGAGATCGTCACATGGAACTGTGCCGTAGCGGTGCAAATTACCAAATCATGACCAGTAGTGCTCCACCGGTGAATCGTCATCGCCCTTCAGTCGATGTTTTGTTCCGATCCGTGGCCAAATATGCCGGGCGTAATGCGGTAGGGGTTATCCTGACTGGCATGGGAAGTGATGGTGCAGCGGGCTTACTGGAAATGAAAAAAGCGGGAGCTTATACACTGGCACAAAGTGAAGCGAGCTGCGTGGTCTTTGGTATGCCGAGGGCTGCGATCCAGCTGGGGGCTGTCGATGATGTGATGGATCTGCAAAAACTCAGCAGAACGATGCTGGCTAAAATCAGCACCGTGCAATCAGTTCGTATTTAATCGGGGCTGATTGAATTGAGTCATATTTAGGCCCGATGGATTTCAGATTACAGGATAGTAGCCTGAAAGATAAAGGGAATATTGAGTATTAACTTTTACAGCACGATGCTGTCGGATGAACAAAATTTCAAGGAGTTTTTATGGCAAGTAAGGATTTAAGATTTCTGGTAGTTGATGACTTTTCAACCATGCGTCGGATTGTGCGTAATTTGCTGAAAGAACTGGGATTTAACAATGTTGATGAAGCACAGGACGGAGCAGAAGCCCTGACAAAACTTCGGACGGCTGAATTTGATTTTGTGATTTCTGACTGGAACATGCCTAACATTGATGGCCTAGAGTTACTGAAAACAATTCGTAGTGACAGTGAACTGGCTGCTTTACCGGTTCTGATGGTAACGGCGGAAGCAAAGAAAGAAAATATCATTGCAGCTGCACAGGCCGGAGCCAGTGGTTATGTTGTGAAACCATTTACTGCAGCAATTTTGGAAGAAAAGCTCAACAAAATATTTGAAAAGTTGGGGCTCTAAGGAGACAAAATGAGTGAAAATCCAGTCATGCCTAGAAGAGATGAGGCGATTACAACCAGTGAAATAATCAGTCGTATCGGGCAGTTAACAAGAATGCTGCGAGATAGTCTGCGTGAACTGGGATTGGATCAAACCATTGCTCAGGCGGCTGAGGCGATCCCTGATGCGAGGGAACGATTGAATTACGTTGTCCAAATGACGGCACAGGCAGCAGAAAGAGTGTTGAATTGTGTTGAAGTGGCTCAGCCCCGCCAGAATGAATTAGAAGCTTCTGCAAAATCCCTGACCCAGCGCTGGGATGAGTGGTTTGCAAACCCGACTGATTTAGAACTGGCCGGGGCACGTTCTTTGGTCACGGACACGAGAAATTATCTCAGTCTCGTACCGGAACATGCTGCATTTACCAATGCCCAATTACTTGAAATCATGATGGCACAAGACTTTCAGGATCTCACCGGGCAGGTAATCAAACGGATGATGGAAGTCATTCAGGAACTGGAAAAACAACTGGTTATGGTATTAATGGAAAATATACCTTCTGATCAGATGGCCAAAACGAAAAAAGAGAATGACAGTCTTCTTAATGGCCCACAGGTCAACCAGGACGGGGTTGGCGTTATCGCCAACCAAGAACAGGTTGATGATTTACTGGATAGTTTAGGTTTTTGATAACGAGTGATAATACTTTAAAGAACACCCTATTAATGATTTGGCAGGCGACTTGCCTGCCAAAGCTTAATTTTCTCAGGACGTTGTTGTGTCGGTTTATTATTATTTCCTATTAAATCACTGTAATTGATAAATGGGTACCAGTGCCTCTGCTATAGGATAAAATACACGAGGCTTTTCTTTACAACTTTCCGAAGATACCACATTTCTTTTAGATTGAGATGGAGGAGAACCACCACATGAATTTTCCATACTAATAGCTGCTAATTCTAATTCTGTTGGAGTAATATCGCGATACACTATTCTCCGATTTAGCCGGGTAGCTAAAGTGCGAAAATATGACAGATTTGATGTCATTATAGGTATTCCGGCATCTGGTACTCCTCGAGGAAGCTGTGCTGTAAGTGCTGCGCTCATAACATCTCCCCTATCAGTATTTAATGGCCCTCCGTGAGTTTCAATACGTCTATGTTGTAAAATTGGATGAGTTAGGCCTAAAGTATGACCAAATTCATGAACCATAGTGAAATAAACTATCACATTCGCAATGTCCTGCTCTGAATATTTGCTAGATATCAGTGCTCGTAATGCGGTGAAGACTTCCTCAGAGAAATAAAATGTATTTGCTATAACTATTCCTGGATTCGTAAAATTCTTCACCGAATAATGAATTAGCATTTCATCGGGTAAAACGGGTGTTGTGTAAGCCAAATACCGGTTGGTAAGGGGGTGTGATGGATCCGTTACTGGTGGAGGTGGAACTAAATATTCCTCTTGTGCGTCATTAGCTCTGGAAATCCAACAGTCCACTTCACTCGGTGAACTCTGAGTAATTTCAGTAAGTTGAATCGGGATTTGGGCTGATCTCAAACGTCGATTCCATAGGTTTGCTGCATAGCGTATTAATGGTGCGGTATTAACAGTAAGAGCTCTTGCGCCAATATTAACTGTCACTTGCCCTATATGTTCATCTATTCTATATCTCAAATTATTATTAAAAAACCGTACAGGACTATAAACTTGATTATTAATAACATAAGAATAAACGTGCCTGTTTGGATTATTGCGAGCACTTGGGTCAAAATCATTATCTGCAAAAACACTATATGCTGTTAATAATAAAACGAATAAAA
The DNA here is from genome assembly GCF_963894935.1 of Xenorhabdus sp. PB61.4. Taxonomy (NCBI): domain Bacteria; kingdom Pseudomonadati; phylum Pseudomonadota; class Gammaproteobacteria; order Enterobacterales; family Morganellaceae; genus Xenorhabdus; species Xenorhabdus sp. PB61.4. The sequence goes on along the minus strand of NZ_CAWQJR010000007.1, from coordinate 1,354 downwards.
AATATTTCATTTGAGGCTCCATTATATTTTCTAATTTAGAATATTTGTGTTGGTAAAACAGTTATCAGTAACTCAGCTATAGAATGAAATATTATGTACATTTTTCTTTGATGAAAAAGGCGTCTACTATAATAACTGACCTCCTTTTTATAGCTCGGTGCTCTTATACACTTCGTCTTTCAAGTTGCCTCTTTGTTGGCTGCACACGTTCACCCCGGTCACATAGTTAGCTATGCTCTCAGGGATGAACTCCCTTGCCGCCGCGATGCATCTTGAAATCCATTGTGTATAGGTAACTTCAAGTAAAATCACAGTATTTGATAAATGGGTACCAGTGCCTCTGCTATAGGATAAAATACACGAGGTTTTTCTTTACAACTTTCCGAAAGTGCAACATTTATTTTCGATTGAGATGAATGTAAACCACCACATGCATTTTCGGTAGCTATAGCGTTTAGTTCTAATTCTGATGGTCCAATATCATCATAGTTTAATCTTCTACCTAATTGGTCATGTAAGCGTCCAAAATATCCATCGTCAGCCCCCATTAATGGTGTTCTGGCGTCTGGTGCTCCTCGGGGAACGAGAGCTGTAATTGACTCTCCATAAAAATGTCCAGCTTCTAGATCTATAGGGTCCTGATGAGACCATTCAAAATCCCTCATATTTTCATTTGGATGGTGTAGACCTAAAGCATGACCAATTTCATGAGACATAACATAATAAACTAGCATGTTTGCAATTTGTTGATCTCCAATGCCTGAAGGCAATGCATCCCTGAATATATTGAATTCTTCATCTGAGAAATACATCTGATCTGATACAACAATGCCTGAAATATTAAAAAGTGGGTATACGTAACGATTCATAATTTGATCTGGTAAGATTAAAGTTGTCAGAGCATGTATATTATGTTGTCGTAAAAAACCTTGCTGGTTATATTCTGGGTCTGTCTCTGCTCTGGATAACCAAAAATTAACTTCAGCCGGTGGGCCTTGAGGGACTTCAGTAAGGGTAATGGGGATACCCCTTTGGGCTAAGCGCCGTCGCCACATATCGAATGCATGACGTATTTCTGTTGCAGTATCAACAAGATAATGTCTTCCTCCATTAAAAACTGCAACCTGTCCTATATTACTTTCTATTAAATATCTTAGATGGTTATTGTAATATCGGGCTGGACTATAGACTTGATCATCAATGGCATAAGAGCAAGCATGCCTGTTCGGGTTTGTACGGGCAGCGGGATCATAATCCTGAGTAGCCAAAACATTAGATGCTGAGAATAATAGAATTAATAAAATATACTTCATCTTAGACTCTCTTAATTTTTAAATTAAAAAGTATTTATATT
>NZ_CAWQJR010000006.1:0-15440 GCF_963894935.1 Xenorhabdus sp. PB61.4 | reverse complement strand
GATGAGCATGACTCGATCCTTTTTTCTGTGATTTTGCGTTTTGGGAACAAAAATTTCGCAAATTTAGGATCGAGTTTCTTTGATACTCCTACCATTTTGACAAGCTATTTATTATAAGAAATAAAATCTTGCACAAATTATATTCACAAACTATCAGATAATGATATCGACTCTTCTGGTTATTACTCGTTATTCTCTTTTATGTCAGTATGTGACTTCAATGTCAGTGATGATTTTAAGGAAAGAAAAAACCAAATAAAATATTTCATAAGTATTTCTCGATATATTAAATACTGAACCATTCAGAGTCTATACATTTTACGGGATGTTCCTATGTTATTTAGGAGGCAAGTTTGGAGAGTATATCTGTTAGTACAAACGGTTCAATCATCGAAAATTCAATTATGTTCGGTCAATTTGGCTGGCCTGAATATGAGCCTGACATGACGCTTAAGGGTAATTTAATTTCGCCAGAATTACGAGAGTTATTACTTGATAAGTGTTCCGTTTCAAAATCATTACCGACCGAACAGTGGTGGAAAGAGAAACGAAAGAAAGATTTACCTTTACATATATTAGTCAGAGATTATCTTAATCATTCTTCTATTCAGTTTAATTCAAAAACTATTTTTTCATCCAGTACTGAAACGTTGGAAAAGATTAAAATCAGTATTAATGAAAATGGAAAAGTTGATATTCTTCTTCCTGTTTTCTGCGTTATAAGTAACTGGCAGAAAAGACATGATATAACGTCCATGACGATGGCAGAAGAGGTCTCTTTACTACATCTGGCGAAGATTTCCTCATGTCTTGAAGAAAATACTGGGGTTAGCATACGTTTCAACGTTCTTTCAGATGCCACATTTTATGCCGGGATTTTTGGTGATCCTATGGATGCGGCGGAAAAATATATTCAGGATCTGAAGGAGTTTACCCGAGTAAGAAAGATTGACGAAATAGTCAATGTTATTGATATATCCGATATAGTTGGGTTACTTCAGGATGATTATGATCGGGCTTTATCTGAAAAAATAAAAATTTTCACATTGAATCCGTCTCTTGGTATTAGCCATGAAGAAGCCATTCGTTTTAATGCGAGTGTTGGAAGTACTGTGAATATTTCAGATCTCTCTTTAACATATAATCAAAAAAAATCGATATTTTGTGATTCCATTTTTCCTGATCAGGCTATAAAACGTGAGATCATGAATAGAGTTCACTCAGCTTTTATTCATTACAGAGCTATGAAAGAATCAATGGCGAGTATTCAATGGGAAAAAACATTATTTCCTAATGCCATACGAGCTACTATTCACCATAAAACAATACCTGTAATTGGGGTAAGGATATATCCCGGTTATAAGAGTTACTCACCTTATCTTCCTTATCATGGTATTGCAGTTATTGAAAACAGAAATAATATTTTTAGAATGAAAGTTGAACAAGAAATTCACCAGCATGATAAACGAGTAAGAATTGTTAATAGCAAAGGTGTGAGTGATTTTTATATAGATGCTGATATATTAGAGAATATATCAGACTTACTCTATGAATAGAGCCTTAGCGAAAGTACAGTAATATTGTGATATTGCTATTTGATATATAAATATTGATACCTTTAAGATTTGAGTAATAATTCAATATCGATTTATGTCCTTCATCTTAAGTTATGCGCTGCTATAGCCGGAAAGATGAAGGGCATATCTGCTTGTATCTCCTATAGAGGCTCATCCATGCGTAATTTCAGCTTAATTATTTTGGGGAATATCGCATTAGAAAGTTCAATGCCATTGCTTTTTGCCGTTGGCGGGCTGGCCGGTCTGTATCTTGCTCCGTTTTCCTGGTTGGCAACCTTGCCGATTGCGGTACAAATGGCTGCTGGTACTGTCTGTTCCATTCCATTTTCAAACTTAATGGCGCGCTACAGCCGTAGAGCCGGATTTATTCTGGCTGGTATCACAATGATATTGGGTGGATTTATTTCAGCGATTTCTATTTATTTAGGTAGTTTTATTCTTTTGCTCGGAGGGCATTTTTTGATTGGTATTTCTATGGTCGGTGTCAATTTCCTGCGATATGCTGCTGCTGAAAGTGTCCCTAAAAACCGTGCTGCAACAGCAAGTTCTATATTGCTGGCTTCAGGAATAATTGGTGTCATCATTGGTAGCGAACTCTACGGAAAAGAAAATAATCTGAGATTTGAGCTTCCATTTGTCGGAATATATTTGATTATCTCTGCTATTGGCGGGTGTGCCGCTTTGGCTTTTAGCCTACTTAATGGAGGATTTAGGCATTCAATTCATCAAATAGATTCTGATGTTAGTAAAACATCAGGATTTGCGTTCATTATTTCCAATCACGCTTTATTTTTTGGAATAGTGGCAATGGTGCTGGGCCATGCAATTATGATTATAGTGATGTCAGCTGCCTCAATTGCTTCTGCCGGCTATGGGCTGGGAAATTCAGAAACCGGTATGTTAATTGGTGCTCATCTTGTCGCCATGTTTGCTCCCGGTATTATCACCGGTATGCTGATATCAAGAATGGGAGCAAATCGCATTATTTTGTTAGGAGCGATCCTTAATCTGGCTGGGTTCCTGACAGGACTCATTAGTGAAACAAATATGATAATTCTTGGAGTCCCTCTCATCTTTGCTGGTTTAGGGTGGAACTTTATGTTTCTTGGGGGAACACATATCATCAACGGAATGTCTGATGGTATGGATAAAGTGCGTGTTCAAGGGGCAAGTGAAACTTTATTGGCCTTAGTATCAATGGTATTTGCGTTTGCATCTGGAGGGATCTACGAGCTACTTGGTTGGATGGGGCTGATTTTTGTTGTGACAATAATGACGCTACTGACTATAGCATTACTTTTTATTCATGCATATTTGATGCCGAATATCGTTGATAAATCTGTCTGATTTTTTATGCGGATATAGTTTTCTCACATTTATATTCAGCTGATGTTAATTTTGCTGAACATATGCGAACCAGAACGCATTTTTTAAACTTTCTCTCTTATCTATTTGCTTTTACTGGAAGAGTCTTTATATTCTTTGTTCACCGAATAACCAGAAGGTATCATTACTTTCCCTGATAAAAAAGGAGGTTTCTGATGTTTGTGCAGCGTTTCTTTAACGCTCGCTTATTTGGCGACAGAAGCTTGCTCAAGAGTTTGTGGCATACGCTGCGATAATCTCAGTTTGAGCGAAAAATTTTGATTACTGCTCTAAAGCAGTAAATTGATAGTTAGTGTTATCTTCACTCAAGCTCGAAGAATTATTGTCAGCACCTGACAACGGTGTTTTGCACCCAAAATTCTTGAGTTTATCTATGAGTACTTATTTATTTGCACAATCGCTTTCTATTGCTTTTTCTTCATCTTCTTTGTTTGAGGGCGTGACGTTTACACTGAATAAAGGTGACAAGATAGGGCTGATTGGCCATAACGGCTGTGGCAAAAGCACCCTGATGAAATTACTTAGCGGTAATCTGGAAGATTACGGCGGTCAGATGACGGTTGCGAATCAGTGTGTACTGGCCTATGTCGAACAGCATCTCCCTTTATCTCTGCATGATGCGACGCTGATCGAAGCCATTGCCGAAAAAATTAAGGTTGATGAAATTTGGCGGGCAGAACTTCTGTTATCTGAACTGGGTTTTTCCCAACAGGATTGGCAGACACCTATCGGGAATCTCAGTGGCGGTCAGCATATGCGTTTGTTGCTTGGCCGTGCGGTGATCCAACAACCGGACTTGCTGTTACTGGATGAGCCGAGTAACCATCTGGATTTAACCTCCCTTTTATGGCTGGAATCTTTTCTGATTCAGTGGAAAGGATCGTTTGTTGTGGTGTCGCATGACCAAACGTTGTTGGATAAGGTGACGAATACAACTTGGATAATGCGGGATAAAACCCTGCATCATTTTGGCATGGCTTGTTCGCAGGCAAGGCAGGCTCTGCTAGAGCGTGATCAGGCTGATCTGCAACGTCATGCCAGCGAGCAAAAAGAGATAGACAGGCTGGAACAAAGTGCCGAACGGCTGGCGGTATGGGGAAAAGTTTATGACAACCCTGATCTTTCCCGTAAAGCGAAGACAATGCAAGCACGTAAGCAGCGTCTTGCTGAGCAGCAAACCAAACTGACACAGGGTACACCATGGAGGCTGACTCTACAGGGAGATTCATTACCGGCTAACCGGTTACTGAATATCGAACAAATGGCTGTCATGCCTTTAGGAACTGATGTTGTTCTGTTTAATGTGCTGTCAAAGCAGATCAAAAGTGGCGACAGAGTAGCTATTCTGGGTAATAACGGAAGTGGAAAATCCACTTTATTAAAAGCTTTGCATCAGGAGTATCTGGAAAAGACATTGCAGAATGTGGATTACCATCCACAGTGTCGGCTTGGTTACTACGATCAATCGCTGGAGCAGATTCAGGATGATGACACACTGAGCGATGCGCTACTTCGTTTTGCACCAACCATTGATGATCAGCGTAAACGGGCACTTATCAGTGCAGGTTTTGAATATAAGCGACATCAACAGAAGGTGGCATCACTGAGTGGTGGTGAGCGAGCCCGCTTATTATTCGTGGGGTTGACGCTGGCACGTTACCATCTGTTGCTGCTTGATGAGCCAACTAACCATCTTGATTTGGAAGGCAAAGAAGAACTCTTTGACACTCTGAAAGAGTACAAAGGTGGAGCCTTGATTGTCAGCCATGACAGAAGTCTTATCGAACAAAGTTGCAATCGTTTTTGGCTGATTAGCGATGGTGAATTAGCCGAATATCACAATGTCGAAGAGATCTATGCTTTGCTTGAACGCGGGAATAGTTCATTTAAACCTCAACAGCAGTGTATTGATCGTAAACAACAAAAAACAACAGCATCGGGATGGAATGAAGAAGTTTTGTTGCAACGTCTGATTGAGCTGGAGCGACTTTTGCAGGAAGATTTAAACAGAAAATCGAAACATCAGAAGCCAGCTTTACAGGAAAAGTGGCGGCAGGAGATTGAAGTGATAAACAGGCAGCTTTAATTAGCTGTATCTGACCGTCATTAATTTTGCTTTGATGGCGGTCAGATTATTTCAAACAAATTCTAAGTCTCCAGAATGCCTAATATCAAAACTTTTACAGAAATTCGCTGAATTCATCAGCATTCGGTAGCTTTATAGTCTGTTTGAAACCCGCCAGCTTCACTTCCTGACGTGAAAGTTCAATATCTGAAGGCTGTAGCACTGAGTTACCGAAATTATAAATCACAGATTCCTCACCGCGGCAAATGGCCTGATCCTGTTGTTCGCTGATCTCTTTAACTGGCTGATTAATATGGTGATAACTGCTGATAGCTGCATTGCCATGTTTTTTCGTCAGCATCTGCATTGTCTGTTGTGGGGATAAAACAACTGCACTGGCATTATTACCGCCAAAACCTTTTGAGTTAATAATTGTGGCACGCATATCATTGCCCTGTTCACCAGCAAACTTGTCCTGCATTAAGATATTCAGGTTGGAAGCGTGTACATCTTCAGCAATATGGTCGATTGTCTTAATACCGGGTATCCAGCCATATCGCCAAACCCCTAATGTGTTAGCTAACTGATCGCCGGCAGAGGCAGAAAAAGAGTGCCCGACGTATGATTTAATAGCGGTTATATCCCAATGGCTGAGCCCAAAAACTTTCGCGACTTCATTGAGAATATGGCTTTCAGTCACTCTGTTTTGGGGAGTTCCTGTACCATGTGCCTGAACGTAAGAGTGCTGTAATTTTCCGTCCAGAATGCTGTTAGTCAGGGAGGCTGCTTTCATCATCGTAATATAGTTACCCACTCCCGGAGAAGAGATGGATTTCTTATTCGCATCGGCATTTACGAAAACATCAGGTACAGAACCGAGAATATTAGCGCCACATTGCAGAGCAAGCTCATCACTCATCAGCAGTACGAACTGTGATGCTTCAGAAAGTGTCAGCCCGACATTAGTTGAGAATGGGCGGCAGGCACGACGGTTGTTGACCGTATCAGTTCCATCCAGTTTACATAACTGATGGTCTTCTGCCATAGCTCCCATAGCACTGAACCCTTCCAGAACTTCAGGAACGACAGGGGCTTCGGCACATCCAACTAAACAAATTTTGGCTTTACCCTGCCTGATATCATTAACGCCTTGCTTAAGGTTATACAGAAAACTGGCGCAGGCACCGATATTGGCAGATGTGCTTCCTATGCTATTGATAATATAGCTGTTAATAAAAGCGGCTGGCATATCGGGTAAGGAAAGCGGCAACATTTTGGAGCTGGCACGTAACCCGTTCAGCCGATTACCGATTAATCCTGATAGTGAAAACTGATCCACCTGGCCTACAGCACAGCTGGCGTAAACAGAGATTTGATCGGGGTCTACCAATGCGGATATCTCAGACCATGATATCCCGATTGAGTTTAGTAAATCTGAAGCTCCATATACGGTAAGACGCAAGCCGCGTGGGTGATGATGAGCATGATATAAATCTCCCATTTCAAACCCTTCCGGTATTTGTCCGGCACTGGATACAGAGAGTGAGGTATAAGCTGGCTGTAATAGCTGAACTGAGTCTTTATCAGAAGTCGTAATTATTTTATTAACCGGTACATTATGTGGATCAAAAAGTGTTATTTTTCTAATGAGAGTGCCATTTTTCGCCTGTTCAATCTGGGAGGCTGTGACAGATCCAGTATCGCTAATAATCCCCATCCGATGGCATAAATCACTCCATGTGTCTTTCATTACTGTGTCATTAAGGCTATCTGATACAACACGTTTATATCCGTGGAATCCAGAACTTCGTCCTGCCGCATTGATACCACCTAAACCAACAATTACAGGTAATTTACTCATTGTGAACTCCGAAAGGTTTTCTTTGCAGTTTAGCAATTGGCGTAAATTAATACTCTGATATATTGGTCATTAAAACTGAGAAAATTGCCATTTGGCTCTATTGAAACTAAATATTAAATATTATACCCCCGTTATTTTTTAAGTTTTAGCTTTGTTGGCAGTATCCCGAAACTTCGTAAGGTATAGCTAAGAAGGGTATATGATGTCCGGAGAGTGGGTATGAAAATAGCGTTTGTCTTATATGACAGAGCATTACAAAGCGGAATTACGTTTGCATCAGATATGCTGAATAGTGCCAGTAGCCTGAGAAGTCATGCTGCGCAGAAAAAGCAGCCACTTTGCATATCTGTTGTGGGTAATGTGAAGAAAAACCATCACCAGACATCGCAAATTATGTTACATACTCACCATGCATTTTCAGATCCCGTTGATTTCGATTTGGTTTTTTTGCCTCCGATGTGGGGGAATCCATTTCCTGCAATGGTAAATAGAGAGGATATTTTCGCATGGCTACGCCGGCAAAAAGATAATAATGCAGTCATTGTTGCAACCGGTACAGGCGTATTCTGGCTGGCACAGGCGGGATTGCTGAACGGAAAAACAGCAACAACTCATTGGTCATTTTATGACAAATTTATGCGCTGCTTTCCGGATGTTAACGTCAATCGTAAAGCAGGTATTACTTATAATGATAATATTTACTGTGTCAGAAGTATTAATTCTCAAACGGAATTGCTGGTTTACCTTATTTCTCAGTTTTTTGGTCTGAAAATTGCCAGAGTGATTGAGAAACATTTTATGCACGAAGTCTCTGACTTTCAGTCTGAACCCTTCTTTCAGATGGGGGGGAATACACAATTTGATGAGGTGGTATCAATAGCTCAGAGTTATATTCAGAAAAATATAACTTCACCAATCACCATTAAAGAAATTGCTAACTATGTTGGGGTTTCGGAGAGAACGCTAACACGTAACTTCATGGCTCAGATTGGTGTTTCTCCGCATAAATACATGCTTAATTACCGCTTATCAACAGCAAAACAGCTGTTGAAAGACAATAACCTGAATTTATTGAATGTTGCACAGTTAGTCGGATTCAGAGATCCACATTATTTCAGTAAAGTGTTTGAGAAACATTTTGAATTGACACCTATAGCTTACCGTAATTTGGTAAAAGCAAAGGCATTCCGTGCCGATTAGCTGAAAGACTGCTTTAGGTATTATATTATCTCAGAATGCCTTGTTTTTCAGGCCAAGCCCCTGTAGACCGATAGTATTGAGTTCTGCGGAAGTAAAACGGTTTTTCCAGTTTTTTTCATAATGCTCCGGAGCAAAATCTGCCGGAGATGTCCCCTCCTCAAGTGCGGTTGCGACATGATGAGCATAGGCCAAATTTTTATCACATAACGGTGCTGCGGGAATATACATCACATTTCCCCAGCCCTGTTGATTTTCGACAGGGGCAACGGAGTGAATCAGATCACAATGCCACCAGACTGAGTCACCGGCCTGTAATGCCGGAATACTGCATAATCCCCGAATAAGATGAGGATGCCATTGCTCTGAGATGGGGAGAGCTTTACCGGGCACCACATCACACAATTCATCTTCAGGAACATCATTCAGTAGTGGGCGCAGCAGGATATAGGCTATTGCTTCGGGAACAGGGACAACATGCAAAAGTCCCTGACCGGTCAATATGTCAGACAATGCAGTCCAACCCTGAAATGTTCTGAAAACAGAACATCTTGTTTTATGATCGAATTCATTCACATCGGGGCGATAGGCAGCATCCCAAGGCTCATATTCTGCGAATCGGTTAGTAAAAATGTTCTTGAATACGTTTTGATAAGCGGGTAGCAGCCAGCGTTCCAAAGAGCCAGAATCGATATGAGCGCCCAGTCCTTTGGAATTCGTGCCCGGAGGCTTGTGACGAATACGGTCGGGATAAATCATATTGACGTTAGGGTTAAACCAATTCACTCCGGCTGATTCAAACTTCCACAGATGATTCAGGAAAGATTGTGCTATCGCCATTCTTTCACTCTGTCTGGCCTGCATCTGTGCCCGTGACCAGTAAATAGGATAAATTTCCGGACGGGATGTTTTAAGCGTGCCGAAGTAATTATCTTTTGGCCCTTGATAAAGGCGATCAAATTCATTGATATCAAGATAATCAAGCATTGATCTATCCCACGCGATTGCCTGAGAGCGTGGAAAATTTTGCCTGATGACTAAACAACCACGGCGCTTGATTTTCTGGATGGTTTCTTCTGATACTTTACCTTCAGCTAAATCATGCCAGTGTAGTTCAGGCCAGGCACTGCCGAGATTTTTTTCATCTTTTTTAGCCTCGGCTAACTCTTTTTCTATCTTGTCACATACCTGCAAAAAGAGCGTTTCCACATCCCCGATTTGCTCGCGCAGAATTGGTTTCATCTGACGAATTTTTTCACGGTAATTATCAGGAACGCTGGTGGGATTTGAAAAGGTATTCATAGCAGCCTCCTTAGTATAAAAATCAATCTAACCTCGATTCATAATATAGCAATCAGGTTTTAGTCAATTTGTGATAATAATCTTTTAGAGGAGTATTTAATGTTTTGTTTTCATTGATAAAGGGAAAATATAGAAATTATTGCCCTGTAAGTACGCAGGGCAATAATGAATCTGACGGTATTAACCCGCGGGCGTATAGTAAATGGGTGAACCCGGGCCGACAGGCAAACCAAGAACAAAGACCCAGAGATAGAAGAACAGTGACCAACCCACCATAAATACGACGGAATAAGGTAGCATCATGGTAATCATTGTCCCGATCCCGGCATCTTTTTTATATCTTACGGTAATTGCCATAATCAGCCCAAAGTAACTCATCATCGGGGTGATGATATTGGTGACAGAATCACCAATACGGTAAGCTGCCTGAATAGTTTCTGGAGCGTAACCAGCCAGCATTAGCATAGGGACAAATATGGGAGCGGTTACAGCCCATTGTGCAGATGCTGATCCAATCATCAGATTAATAAAAGCACAAATCAGGATGAAACCGATAAATAACAGGCCACCGTGTAGGTTAATATCATTGAGGAAGGTCGCCCCTTTTACTGCAATAATTTGACCGATATTTGTCCAGCCAAAGAAGGCAACAAATTGGGAGGCGAAGAAAATAATGACCAAATATAAACCCAGATTACTCATGGACTGTGCCATGCCATCGACTATATCTTTATTGGATTTGATGGTTCTGGCCATATAGCCGTAAACAATGCCAGGCACAGCAAAGAAGATAAAAATAAAGACGACAATAGATTTCAGGAAGGGTGAATTGCCGATTAATCCAGTTTCCTGATTACGTAATACACTATTTTCCGGTATAACGTTCAGCGCCAAAATAACACTGAGAGCAGCAAACGTTAGTGAAGCGGCGATAAGCGCTTTCTTTTCCTGAGGAGTGATTTCAGCGGAACTTTTAAACGTACTTTCATCTTCATTCAGGGTAGTTGTATATGGGCCTAATTGTGGTTCTACAATTTTTTCAGTCACCAAATAACCCAGAATAGAAATCAGAAACGTACTGGCAAACATGAAATACCAGTTAGCTTCAGCCCCAACGGTATAGGACGGATCGATGATCTGTGCCGCCTGCTGTGTAATTCCCGAAAGCAGAGGATCAACCGTTCCCAGTAATAGATTGGCAGAATAACCACCGGATACGCCGGCAAATGCTGCTGCTAGGCCTGCAAGTGGGTGGCGTCCAAGTGAGTGGAAGATGATAGCGGCTAGTGGAATCAGTACCACATAACCCAGTTCGGAGGCAGTATTTGACATAATACCGGCAAACACAATGGCTAAAGTGGTTAATTTGGGCGGCGCTTTCACCACGACCAACCTCATCAGAGCAGACAGCATACCTGAGCGTTCTGCAATACCGACACCAAGCATGGCAACTAACACTGTTCCTAACGGAGCAAAGCCAGTAAAGTTTGTCACCAAATTAGAGAGAATTTTACGAATTCCATCTGCGTCAAGTAAGCTGACAATATGGATCACGCCATCTGCCGCCCGGCCTTTTGCCCCTTCAGGGCGTGGATCAATAACTGTGATGTCAAAATATTGCCCGATTGCTGAAGAGACTAACAAAATAGCAATAAGGATAATAAAAAGAATAACAGGATGAGGTAAAGCATTTCCTAGCCACTCTACTGTTCGTAGAAAGCGACTTCCGTTTTGTTTTTTAGTTAACATAGTTTCTCCTTCTAATACAGAGCAACGGAAGTTACATAATGTTTTGATTTTTTGCTATATAGTAAATATTCGAGTGTTGGATGGGGTATCAGGTAGTGTTTTATTTTGTTGCTGTTTTATTTTCTTTTTTTATCAATGTATTGATAATGGCAGGTGTTATTCCCATGAAGGGAAATATCCGTAAATAAGAATGATAATAAATTTCAGAAATGTGTTCTATATAGCATTTATGCCGTTCAGTTGATGAAAAGTTACCGGTGTTTTTAGAATGATATTTTTAATTTCGATATAAGTATGGAGTGCTTTTTTGTATTGATAATGAAATGAAACGATAACGTAGTGTTTATATTTCATTATGTTATCGTTTCATTTTTTAGATAGAAGACCAAATGGATAAGTGATTTATTAAGAAAGCCATTCTATTTATATAAATAATATTTAATGCTTCTATTGAATTAAAAAATGGGAAAGTTTTTTTTAAGATGGATTATTGAATTTACTCGAATTAGATATTAATAGTGGCATCAGTAATAATCCCATCAATGCAGACGCTAACGTAATTAGAGCAAACATACCAGACCAGTCATAATGATTAATCACCTGACTCAGTGGCCAGCCTGCAATAGCTGCACTCAGATAGGAATATAACCCGAGGTAGCCTGTAACAGTACCCGCAGCATTCTTATGACAATATTCTGTCGCTGCTAGCCCAATTAACATTTGTGGGCCGAAAACAAAAAAGCCAATACTAAAAATACAGGTAGCTAGTAAGGCACTATTTTGTATGGGGGCTAGCCACAGTGCTGTAACTGAAAAAAATAATCCCAGAGAAAATAGTAAAATCATAGGAGCTCGCTGGCTACGAAAAAGTAAGTCTGAGCCCCATCCTGAGCAGAGTGCTCCCAATAATCCTCCTAATTCAAATAATGAGAGGATCGTATTTGTGTTGAGTAAATCAGAACCATGTTTTTCTGTTAGCCAAAGACTTCCCCAGTCATGTATTGCTGTTCTAATGAAATAGATCAGAATATAGGAAATACCAAGCAACCAGATAATACGATTAAACACAATTGTTTCTTTTAAAATTTTTATCATTGGCATTGGTGGGGATAGTTGTTCTTGCCTCAGTTCCAGATGATCTTGTCGCCAGCTTCCAATACTGGGTAATCCATGCTCTTGAGGAGTACCACGTAATTGTTGGCATAGCCAAATTCCAAGTAATATGCTAATGACTCCGGGAAGCAGCAATGCTGCCTTCCAACTATATAGTGTCGCTAGTAGCGTTGATAATAGCGTCAGGAGGATCCCGCTTATATTAATTGAAATATTCCAACATCCCCACCAGAATCCCCGTTCGTTACGAGAATACCAGTAAGTTAGTAAGCGTGCACATGGAGGCCAGCCCCAGCCCTGAAAAAAACCATTCAGTGTCCATATAATTAATATGGCTGACAATGAAGAACAAAATGCAAGGACAACATTAAGTACTCCGGTTATTAATAATCCCACTCCCATAAACCAGCGATAGCCTGTATGGTCATGGAAAATTCCGGATATAAATTTTGAAACTCCGTAAGCAAGATAAAATAGGCTGGCGATCCAGCCAATATCATTTTTATCTAACACTAGCTCTATTTGCATTGCTGGCATAACAGCATTTAAACTTCTGCGTGTAAGTTGAAATGTAGCATAACCGATCAATATTGATAGTAATAAATGAACTCGCCAATAACGATATTCCTGTGAGATCCAGCTATTGTTATCGGCTAGCATAATAATATTTCTCCATAAATGTAATTTTGTATTGATAAATGAATTATCTCATTTTTAAATCTGTTTATTATTAAACATGTTTTTTACATGTAAAAAATAAATCTGATTGTTTAATGTGCTCATGATAATCTATGGGCAAGTTAATCACAATATGTGTTCCTTTTTGTGATTTTAATAACCAGTTTCCACCAATTATCTGAATTCTCTCTTCAATACCTTTTAATCCAAAACCTGCATTTTTCTTTCCTTCAGTGATTCCGACCCCATTGTCACTTATGCGAAGTTTAATAAAATTTCCTTTTTGTTTTAATGTAATGATTATTATGTTAGCACCCGAGTGTTTATTTATATTATTCAGAAGCTCTTGAATGAATCGATATAGAGTCAAAATGATAGTGCTATCTTGAGGCTCCTGTGGTAATTGATAATTGAACTGACAGGCAATATTCCTCTCTTCGAAAGCAAATTCATTTACCAGATGGCGAATTGCCTGCTCAAATGACATTTCATCTAAGACGGGAGGGCGTAATTCGCGAAGAAGTTGTCGGGTAGAGTGGTGTATTTGCTGAGCAATGGATTTAATTTGATCAGCGGCTTTTATTGTTAACGGAGAATTTGTCGTTCGTTTCACTAAGGTAGATTGAATTTGAATTGCAGTAATATTTTGTCCAATTTCATCATGTAATTCTCTGGCAATATTTTTACGAATGTTTTCTTCGATATGGACTATTTTTTGCATTAGAATTTGTCGTGCAGCTAATTCCTGTTCCAGTTGTGTGCGATAACGATTGAGATTTTCTGTTAATCGCTTTTGATGGATAAGATTACCGGCTAATTGCTGTTGACGGCTGATGGCAATACCAAGTCCTATACCCAACAGGGCTTGTGTTGTTAAGAAAATTTCAAGTTCTTGTAATTCACTGAAAGAGCCACTGAAGTGGCGAGCAGATGTTACGATCAGGCTGCCTAATAAAGCGGAGAAAACTCCTCCTTGCCAGCCGTAACGATAGGCCATAAATACATTGGGAATAAAGACTAAAATTGACAGAATTCCTTCAATTTTAGGTGATAAAAAGAATTGACCACTTACACCAAGTAAGCTGAATAGGAAACACCACATCAGTAATGATGTATGTAATTGGGGATAAGAGGAGTTATCAGTAATATTTTGCCTTTTAAGGTTTTGCTCGTATAAATAGATATATATAAGATAAATAAAAGGAGATAGAAGAACCCCACCTGTTAGCGATGTAAGAAAAATGAGATTAGCTTTACTCGGTAATAAAAAACTTAAGAAAAGGGTTTGTAAAAGGCTATTGGCTATTACACCAGACAATAATATAGATATTTGTTGCCAATAAAGAGAATGGTTTTTCCATATCATTTTTACAATGATGATTGTAGTCAAGCTGATAAATGGAGAGAGTAATATACTTATGTTTGTAATAAGTTGCTCATGATAGAACCACATTAATATACTGATTTCACTTATAATAAGAATAGCGATATAACGTCGCCATAATAAAATCATTAATACTAGACGCAGCCCTTGGGGTAAAAATAGTGCCGCCTGTTGCCCATTTTTACTCAGATAAAAACTGATTATCCATAGAGAGATCCAGGTAAATGAGTAAAAAATCAGTAGAAACAGAGCTTGTAAGCTAAAGCGTATTTTACAATTCATTCACTAACCCGCAATAATCTGATTTTTTAATGCGTAATGCACGAGTTCAATAGTGGAGTCACACTGTAATTTACTAAGGATATTAGCACGGTGGACATGTACAGTTTTTGGACTTAATTTAAGTTGCTCCGCAATACTTTTCGCATTTACTCCATGTATTAAAAGATTAAAAATCTCTCGTTCCCGTGGAGTGAGCACTTGTAGTACATCTAATTCTTGTGGCTTTTGGCGCAGAGCTTTCATGGCGTCGGCACAAAGGTAAATGTCTCCATTGTGGACTGTACGTACTGCTTGCACCAGTTCTTCTGCTCCACAACATTTTGTCAGATAGCCACGAGCCCCTGAATCAAGCGCAGTTTGCACAAGAGCAGCTGTATCATAAATACTGAGCATAATAGTACGAAAATTGGGCTTTTGGGGACGTAGCCGTGCAAGAAGCTGCAAACCATTTTCATGTGGCATGGCTATATCCATGATGACAATATCAATTTTCTTTTTCAGCAGAGCAGGCCATGCTTCTATACTATTGCTGTATTGTCCTACTATTGTAATATCATCTTCAAGTGTCAGTAGTTGGGCAAACCCTGAACGAACTACAACATGATCATCAATAAGTGCAACTTTTATCTTCATTTTTCGTTATAGGGTATTTATTATAAATTATTTATATATCATGATGTTCATGAAAAAAATTTAGTGCAACTAAATGCGTTAAATTTGCAATGAAGATAACAAATTAGACTGTTATTTGAGTTAATAACATACATGATAATTCATTTGTATTATTGTTTATGTTTTAATTCATAGATTTTTTTGATGTTATCTGTCATTAAATTAACCTAAATA
>NZ_CAWQJR010000005.1:0-15872 GCF_963894935.1 Xenorhabdus sp. PB61.4 | reverse complement strand
ACCTAATGTTGATCATTTTGTGTTTTTTGATAGCTAAATAAAAACGCGAATATTCTGTAGCTAAATCAACATTTGAGCTTTTATTTGTTGATTTTGTCATGAGTCTGGTGTATTAATTTGTCTGTAAAAATATAAGTTATAATTAAGATTTTGTCAGATAACCGGGGAGTGAGTTATCACTGCCTTTTATTTAGACAAATAATTTTCATTATTTTGAATATACCTAATGGATTTCGAGTTGCATCGGGCGGTAAGGGAAAGACTCTCAGGAGCATAGTCAACTATGTGACAGGGGGAAGTGAACGAAGCCAACAAAGTAGCAGCTTGAAAGACGGAAGGTAATTAGCTTTAAACTAACCCAACACCAGGGTAATCTCTGAACGTTTTTTGTTCTTATGGTAATCGGTCTCTTGGTCAGCATCGCTGGCTAAGAGACCGAAAAACCTTCATCTGGCAACACATTCTAAATGAATCGTTCTGCCATTGTTCGATAACATTCTTCCTGACCTGAAATCTCACCAAACTCAGCTCTTATTATCATTCCTTCTATAAATGTTATCAGTGCTTCTGCTTTGCTCTCTGCATTTTCCTGATTGGTTGAGAAAATAGATAATAACAGTGATTTTATCCATGCTTTATGTTGTTGGGCATGTTTAACGATAGTTTCATCGTGCCCTTTAAATTCAGCCAGAGCATGCATGAACAGGCAGCCTTGAAAATCTTCTGTGGCAAACCATGAAAAGTGCCAGTCGAGGATTGCATTAATTTTGTTTTCAACTCCCTCGGCTGAAGATGCAGCAGCAGTGAGTTCCTGCTGAAATCTTTGGTGGCGTTTGAGTAACACTCCTTCAATCAGCTTATTTTTAGAGCCAAAGTAACGATACATGGATGTCTTTGATACATTTGCCTGATCTCTGATCAAGTCGACACCAACAGCGTTATAGCCAAATTGATTAAATAGTGACTCTGCAATATCTAAGATGTGCTCTTTTTTACTCATGATGTTTCTTCTTAGTTATTCAAAAAAATTATATCAATATTGTTTTTAATATGATTCTAATGTTGCTTTGTTGTGAACAGATCTGTACATTTAATTCGAGTGTACAGATCTGTTCACATGATATCATATTATTGGGATTTATGGCCTTCAGCTAATCTGAAAATTAAATAACCCATATTTTTGTAATGTAGTTAAGAGAGCTTATAAGGCCATTAGTTTTTCTACTACTCGCTAAATGGTACGGAGAAAATATGTCTGCGTTCGTTGAGAAAAAGTTACCTATTCCTCCATTTAATTATGAAACAGCTACACAAAAAGTTCGTATTGCAGAAGATAGCTGGAATACGCGTGATGCTGATAAAGTTGTGTTGGCATACAGCAAAGATACGAGGTGGCGAAATAGAACAGAGTTCGTTAATGGCCGGGATGAAGCAAAAAAATGGCTGGTCCGAAAATGGATAAAAGAAAAAAGTTATCGGTTAATTAAAGAGTTATGGGCGGCGGAAGGAAACCGGATTGCTGTAAGGTATGCCTATGAATGGCATGATGATTCAGGTAATTGGTTTCGTTCATATGGTAATGAAAATTGGGAGTTTGATGAACATGGCATGATGATAAACCGTTTTGCAAGTATTAATGATATCCCTATAAATGAAGATGAACGCAAATTTCACTGGCCTTTGGGGCGTCGACCAGATAATTATCCGGGGCTCAGTGAATTAGGTTTGTAATTTTAATAAGTTAAAAAATTAACTTATGGTTTTGAAAAACTGTAGGGCTTGTACAAAGATCTCCGTACAGGCTCACTAGTTTTGGATAGATCATAATCTGTCGATTTTCGGTTGAATTAACTTACTTGTTCATTTCAGTCCATTTGACTAATTATTTTCTTTTAGATATTGCAATATTTTATTTTATGCAAATTTTTTGAGTTATTATTTCTTCAATGGACTATTTTTATAAAAAGATAATAAACCCCACTTTTTAACATTTATTGAAATAATCAACATTATTCCCCCACCATATAATATTTGTTAATGTGTATTCACTTTGCCCTCCTACTGAACTCCCAAAAATAAGGAATTAAAGACATGGAACGCGTTCCCTTGCTTGCTCTTTTATTCACTCTGACTGTTTCTATCTCAGCATGTAAGCCAGCAGATCCTTGTCAGGTTGATGGATCTTCTTTTCTCACTTGTCTGAGGTTAGCTGATGAAGGTGATGCAGTTGCGCAATATAAGATCGGGAAAATGTATGAAAAAGGACTAGGAGTTCCATTAGATAATCAGGAAGCAATCAGGTGGTATACCGAATCTGCTCAGCAGGGAAATACTGATGCGCAGGCGGATCTTCAGGAGCGTTATAAGGAAGAGGCTGAAAAATACAAAACCGCTGCTGGTCAGGGGGATATCGAGGCACAAAATACTCTTGCTGGTCTCTACCATAAAGGATGGGGAGTAGAGCAGGATTATAAAGAGTCTTTCAAATTGTATCTCGCTGGTGCTAATCAGGGAAATGCTTATGCCCAGTATTTTGTGGGGTATTACTATAAGGAAGGATTGGGCGTCGAGCAGGATTATCAGGAAGCGTTCACATGGTATGCGAAATCGGCTGAACAGGGAGATCCCGATGCACAAGTGGATATAGGGTATCTTTATGAGAAAGGGCTTGGTGTACAGCAGGACTATCAGGAAGCAGTCAGGTGGTATCTCCAGTCGGCTGAACAGGGGCACGCTTTTGGTCAGGTCAGTCTCGGCAATCTTTATAATCAGGGACTGGGGGTAGAGCAGAACTATCAGGAGGCTGCCAAATGGTATCGCTCCGCGGCTGAGCAGGGCAGTGTTGATGCTCTGAATCATCTGGGGTATTTCTCCTTTAAAGGAATGGGCATTTCTCAGGATTATAAAGAAGCAATGAAGTGGTTCAGTCAGGCTGCTGAACAGGAGAATGCTTATTCACAGTATTTTATTGGCTACTTATATAAAGAAGGGCTAGGAGTAGAACAAAACTATCCGGAATCGGTTAAGTGGTACCTCAAAGCTGCTGAACAAGGGGATGTAGATGCACAGTTTGATCTTGGCAATCTTTATCGGGATGGATTGGGTGTAGAAAAAGATCATCAACAGGCAATGAAATGGTATCGGGCTGCGGCTGATCAGGGAAATGCCTATGCACAGGTCGAACTGGGTGATTTCTACAAGAATGGATTGGGTACAGATCAAGATTATCAACAGGCGATGAAATGGTATCAGGCTGCGGCTGAGCAGGGAAATTCTTATGCACAGGCCGAACTGGGTAATTTCTACAAGAATGGATTGGGCACAGAGCAAGATTATCAACAGGCAATGAAATGGTACCGTGCTTCCGCTGAACAGAAAAGCCACTATGCGCAGTATTATATGGGGGAGTTTTATTACTACGGATTTGGCGTTAAGAAGGATTATCAGGAAGCACTCAAATGGTATAAGCAATCAGCTGAGCAGGGTGATCCTGATGCAATGTTTAGTATCGGATATCTCTATGATAAGGGGCTGGGAGTAGAACAGAGCTATAAGGAAGCCGCCAAATGGTATACCGAGGCCGCTGAACTGGGGCATACGAAGAGTCAGGATAATCTTGGCGATTTTTATAGACGAGGTTTTGGTGTAGAACAGAATTATCAGGAAGCGATTAAATGGTATCTGCCGGCAGCAGAAAAAGGTAATACCAATGCGCGGGATAATATCGGGTATTTATATTTTAAGGGGAAAGGCGCTCCTCAGGATTATAAAGAAGCCGCGAAATGGTTCAGTCAGGCAGCAGAGCAGGGAAGTGCCTACTCACAATATTTTATTGCCTATTTATATAAAGAAGGCTTGGGGATAGAACAAGACTATCCGAAAGCTGCTAAATGGTATCTTAAATCAGCCGAACAGGGAGATGTTGATGCACAGACTGCACTTGGCAGCCTTTATCGAAATGGATTGGGGGTTGAAAAAGATTATCAACAGGCGATGAAATGGTATCGGGTAGCTGCTGATCAGGGAAATGCTTACGCTCAGTATTATGTGGCTTACTTTTATAAAGAAGGGCTAGGCGTTGAACAGGACTATCAAGAAGCATTGAAATGGTATCTTAAATCGGCTGAACAGGGCGATCCGGATGCGCCGGTTGATATAGGCTATCTCTATGATAAAGGACTGGGTATACAACAGGACTATCAGGAGGCGGCTAAATGGTATTTGCAGGCAGCTGAGCAGGGAAATACTGTCGGGCAGAATAATCTTGGGATTCTTTATAGAAAAGGATCTGGTGTAGAGAAAAATTATCAGGAAGCCGCCAAATGGTTTCTTCTTGCTGCTGAACAAGAGGATCCTGAAGCCCAGTTTAATATGGGATATTTATACATGAAAGGATTAGGGTTTACGCAAGACTATGAAGAATCTGCTAAGTGGTTTAGCAAAGCTGCGGAGCAGGGAGTTTCAACTGCTCAGTTTAATCTTGGTTATCAGTATAAATATGGGCTAGGTGTACCACAAAATTATACCGAATCAGCTAAGTGGTATATGAAAGCGGCTAAGCAAGGGGATTCCGATGCACAGTATTCGCTGGGGGAATATTACGCATCGGGATTAGGAGGGCGGCAAGATTATGAAGAATCGGCTAAATGGTATCTTAAAGCCGCTGAACAAGGGGACGTTGATGCCCAGGTTAATATTGGCTATTTCTATATGGATGGTTTCGGCGTTAAGAAAAATAGCAAGACTGCAATGGAATGGTTATTGAAAGCGGCTGAGCAAAACTCCGCATTGGCAGCAAATAATATCGGTGTACTTTATTTGGATGGTAATGGGATAAAAAAAGACGCTAAAAAAGCGCTGGAGTGGTTTATCAAAGCGGCTGAACAAGGTGATGCTACAGCACAATTAAATCTGGGACGCATTTATGAACAGGGCCAAATTGTGCAGCGGGATGATGAAAAAGCACTTTTTTGGTATCAAAAAGCGCAGAAAAACGGAGCGGCAGGTGTCGGGAAGAAAGTGGAAATATTGATGCAAAAACTCAGGAAATAACGAAGCTCTCCACAATAATCAATCAGGAACAATAACATGGAACGATTACTCTGTATCAGCTTTTTTCTGGTTTTCAGCGTATTAACCACAGCATGTAAACCCCAGGATCCCTGCCAGATAGAAGAAGGGGCTTTTTCAGCCTGCTTACGTTTAGCGAACGATGGTAATACGCAAGCACAATTTAAAACCGGGCGATTGTATGAAAAAGGATTAGATGTCCAGCAGGATTATAAAGAAGCTGCCAAATGGTATAGGAAAGCTGCTAATCAAGGGGATGCAGGAGCACAATATTATCTTGCTATTCTTTATAATAAGGGACTCGGAGTAACACAGGACCCCAAAGAAGCAGCTATATGGTTTCTCAAAGCGGCTAAACAGGGAAATTCTGATGCACAGTCAAATATTGTCGGTCTTTACCTTGAGGAATTAGATGTCGGGCTGGATGACGGCGATATATACAAATGGAATATTCGCTCTGCTGAACGGGGAAAGGCGATTGCGCAGGCTAATTTGGGGTATATGTACTTTAATGGATTAGGTGTATCACAAGATTATGATGATGCCATTAGCTGGTACGTTAAAGCCGCAGAAAAGGGAGATCTCTATGCTCAAAAGATGTTGGGCCAGATTTATGCTGAAGGATATAACGGGCAGAGCAACTATTCCAACTCAGCAAAATGGTATGCTGAAGCTGCTAAAAAGGGCGATGCCGAATCACAAGTAAAATTGGGCGATTATTACCGAACCGGTTCTGGCGTGTCTCAGAATTATAAATTAGCGTACAAATGGTATGAAAAAGCAGCCAAACAGAAAGATGCTACTGCTCAGAACGCGCTAGGTTATTTATACATGGAAGGGCTGGGAGTAGAAAAAAGTGGCTGGATAGCAATGGGATGGTTTTCAAAAGCATCTTTGCAAAAGAACCTTCAGGCTTCAGAAAATATTGGTCATCTTTACTGGACCGGCAATTGGGTAGAAAAAGATCACAATAAGGCTATGGGGTGGTATCTGAATGCTGGAGAGTCTCTGTCGGCTTTAGCTCAGCGAAATTTGGGGATAATTTATGAATTGGGTGAGGTTGTCCCGAAAGATGAGAAAAAAGCACTTGAATGGTATCAGAAAGCGTTTGATAACGGATTCACCGATTTAGATATCAAAATTCAGGATATGAAAGATAAACTCAAATAAAATTGTTGATTCTATATACAAATTTATAAACTCCCCCGTTATATCGAACGGGGGAATTCAAAACAGTGAAGTATTAACTGGCTCGTGATATCAAGAAAAACAAACTTTCGCCCAGCGTGCCAGACCTGTCGTCACAGAACCAAAGTAGTTACCACTGACCAGAGGCACTTCCGGTAATACCTGCTCAACCGCCTGACGCAGAATAGGAGAGCTGGCTGACCCGCCGGTCATAAAAATGACATCCGGCTGAATGCCACCTTGAGTCACTGCCTCGCTGACCAGTCTGGTCATTTTATCTTTCGTAGATTCGATAGCAGTTATCATTTGATCGCGCTGAATATCAACTTCAATAATTTCTGATAATAAATTTAACTGAGCACGGTATTCACTGCTATTTGACAGTGCAATTTTCGCTTCTTCAGCACTGCGTACCAGACTGTAGCCCAGTGTTTCGTGGTGAACTTTCAGTAACCGTGCCAGTTTTTCCGGCTCTTGTGCATCTCGGTGTAAAGATTTTAATGCGGCTAGGTTCTGGCGAGAATAAAACTCTTTTTGTGCCTGAACATCATTGATGGCAATCGGGTTCCAGAACTGGGTGAGGGGCATCTCATTACCTGATGCAAATTTACTGCCTAAGCCGAAAGGATGCATCAGTTGTTTAAAAGTCAGATTGATATCCAGATCGTTACCGCCAACACGTTGACCGGTGTGCGCCAGTAAACTGTCACTACGTTCGGATTTACCACACCAGTCCGGCCCCATCTGAATGAGCGAACAGTCTGTTGTTCCGCCGCCAATATCAACGACTAAAACGACTTTATTTTCAGTCAGGGTGGATTCATATTCCAGCCCCGCCGCGACAGGCTCAAACTGGAATTCTATATTGCGAAAGCCTGCTCGTTTCGCTGCCTGTAACAAAATCAACTCGGCCTGCTGGTTCGATTTTTCACCACCACGTCCGTGAAAGTTAACAGGCCGGCCAATAACGACTTCTTCAACACATTGCTGGGTTTTGCTTTCTACCTGCTGTTTTATATTGGACATCATGGCGCAAACCAAATCTTCGAAAAAGCTGATTTGCACTTCTCTTAGCCCCATGGCACCGAGGAAAGATTTTGGTGATTTGACGTAATAAGTATCCTGAGGGTCTTCCAGATATCGTGTCAGTGCAGCCTGACCGAATACGATATCTTCAGGTAAAAGTTCGATGCCTTCCTCACGATTTGCCGTAATTGCGCTGCGGAGTAACTGCTCACCGACAGGAGAACCCGGAGTAATATTTCTGTGGCGGAACAAGTGCTCAGAAACTGATTCTCGGGTTGGTGCTGCCAGTGCAGAAGGCATATAAAAATTGTCATTTTCAATAGCGATCAGCTGTGGTGTATTTCCGATCATTTCTGCTACTGCGCAATTTGATGTGCCATAGTCAAAACCGATGAACATAGGTTTCCTCGTCTTCAATTGTCGAAAAATCGTAAAAAGGGCGCAGATGCTATCGCAAATTAAATTCAAAGGCGAGTGACTTCGATAAGATTATCTGGATGGTTTTGTCAGGCTGGTTTCCAGTAAGCTGAAATATGTGCTGGAAACCAGTTTAGTATCAGAAAGGCGGCGGGTATTTACCGTTTTCAGAAAAGGTAGATTATGGCGTTAAAGTTTATTGCCTTTCAGCCCGTTTTTGCATTGCACTGGCATGATAGGCAATATGCTCCTCAATAAAGCTGGCAATGAAATAGTAGTTGTGATCATAACCCTGACGAAAGTTGATTGTTATCGGGTAATTTTCTTCATTACAGGCATTCAGTAATAAGTCGGGGCGCAACTCGCGATTCAGAAAATCGTCACTCGTTCCTTGCTCAATTAAAAGTGGTAATTGTTCTTTTACTTCACCATTTTTAATTAATTCTACCGTATCATATTGTTTCCATAGCGATCGGTCTTCGCCCAGATAAGCCGAAAACGCTTTTTCTCCCCACGGAACCTGACTCGGGGCTACAATTGGCGCAAATGCCGACACACTGCAATAACGTTCCGAGTTTCTCAACGCAATAACCAACGCGCCATGTCCACCCATAGAGTGCCCACTGATGGCCCGGATATCGTTAACATTAAATTGCTTCTCAATTAACTCAGGTAACTCTGAAACAATGTAATCATACATCTGATAATGCGCTGCCCAGGGCTGTTTCAGTGCGTTGAGATAGAATCCGGCTCCTTTTCCAAGATCGTAAGCAGGATCGTCAGGAATATCATCGCCTCGCGGACTGGTATCCGGAACAACAATAACGATGCCATGTTCTGAGGCGTAACGCTGAGCACCGGCTTTGGTAATGAAATTCTGCTCGGTACAGGCTAATCCGGAGAGCCAGTACAGTACCGGTAATTTCTTGTCTTTTATCTGAGGCGGCAGAAAAACTGCAAACTTCATCTGACAATTCAGAGTACTGGATTCATGTTGGTAGACATCCTGCCATCCGCCAAAGGATGCGCGATGTTCAATTCTTTCCATTACTTTTCTCTCTAAAACGGTAGAATGTGGAGACTGTGCAATTAGTAGTGAATTACCGTCCGGATAGATTTACCTTCATGCATCAGCTCAAAGGCTTCATTAATATCTTCCAGTGGCATTTTATGTGTCACGAAAGGTTCCAACTCAATTTCACCCTTCATTGCATCTTCAACCATTCCCGGTAGCTGGCTGCGCCCTTTAACACCGCCAAAGGCTGTTCCTTTCCATGTCCGACCGGTAACAAGCTGGAATGGACGAGTAGAAATCTCCTGTCCGGCACCTGCAACACCGATAATAACTGACTGACCCCAGCCACGATGAGCACTTTCAAGCGCTGCACGCATGACGTTGACGTTACCAATACATTCGAAAGTATGGTCAACTCCCCATTTCGTCATATCCAGAATAACCTGCTGAATAGGTTTGTCATGATCGTTGGGATTGATGCAATCTGTAGCACCAAATTGTCTGGCTAATTCAAACTTAGTCGGGTTGGTATCAATAGCGATAATACGGCCTGCTTTAGCCTGACGTGCTCCCTGAAGGACGGCAAGTCCGATACCACCGAGCCCGAAAACAGCCACAGAATCTCCCGGTTGAACTTTAGCCGTATTATGTACAGCACCGATACCTGTCGTTACGCCACAACCTAATAGGCAAACATGCTCATGATTTGCTTCGGGGTTGATTTTTGCCAGTGAAACCTCGGCGACAACGGTATATTCGCTGAATGTGGAACATCCCATATAGTGATAAACAGGTTGTCCGTTGTAGGAAAAGCGGGTTGTCCCATCAGGCATCAGACCTTTTCCCTGAGTATCGCGAACGGCAATACAGAGGTTAGTTTTACCGGACTGGCAAAAATCACATTGACCACATTCAGCTGTATATAATGGAATGACATGATCGCCGGGTTTAACACTGGTAACGCCTTCACCAACTTCAATAACGACTCCAGCGCCTTCGTGTCCGAGCACAACAGGGAATAAACCTTCGGGATCATCACCTGAAAGCGTAAAAGCATCCGTATGGCAAACACCGGTATGACTAACTTTGATCAGTACTTCACCGGCTTTCGGTGGTGCTACATCAATTTCAACAATTTCGAGTGGTCTGTTTGGCCCAAAGGCAACGGCAGCACGTGATTTCATAACATCCCTCTTTTTGATGAGATAAAAAAGTAAAGGTGAGATTGTGTGCATATGGCTATGACGCACACAGAAAAAGTTGTATCGCAAATTTACTCATCAATTGACTGCGCCTGATGAAAATTATGCACGATATTGCATTCAGTTTACCTGATTGTGAGTGATAATCATCATGTACTGTCTAATCGCTTTGTTGCGCGCTCTTTAGCCAAAGATGATTTGCCAGAATCAAGACTGCAAATGTCTCGTCCGGGTAAATCCTCCTAAGAGTCTACGATTAATTATCTTTGGGAATTTTTGCCCCGCGATTTTTTCCTCATAAATATAATTATTTTTAATAAATGTATTTTTATAATTGATATGGTTTTAACTAATTTATAGTAAAAATAGCCTTCGTGTTTCAAGTTTATTCTTTGTTAGCTCTGTTCATCCCTTTGGTTACTATGGTTATAAATAGGGAGTTATCTATGCTGAATGGATTCGTTTTTTTCCCGTTCAACGTAATCTGGAATCCATTGAATATGCCATGTTAAGAATTTTATTCTGATAACAAGATAATGACTGAATAGAGTGAGTGTTTATTTTTGTTTGTTGTTTTTTATTTCTGTCTTTATTTTATTTGTTTGCTATAAAAAAATAAAAATGCGTAACAAAATAACTTTATTGAAAAGTCATTTCTTTTTCTTATTATGATTTTTTGAAATGGTTAACCGAAATTATTAATATAAACTAATGTGAATTTCATTGGTTATTCAGGATGAGCGTTGTTTACTCAACAATGAGTAGTAATCACATTAATGATTTTTGTTATTAAGCTCCGGAAATATATTTGTAATAAATCAGGTGGGTAAATGATAGGTACGAAAACGTTCGAGGTATTCCCTTCTGTTGATATTGTTGATGGAATAGCGATGACATCAAATTCTGCAATTCGTCTAACTCTTGGTGAAAGTTCAACATTACGGCGGCCTTTAGGGACTCCGGCAGAAGTTGCATTAGCCTGGCAAAATGCCGGAGCAAAATGGATACATGTAGTTGATCTTGATGCTGCGTCAGGCCGGGGTTCAAACAGTCATTTGATTGCTGATGTTCTCGAAGCGGTCGATATTAATGTACAAGTCTGTGGCGGTATCAGAAATGAAGAGATCTTGAGCCGTGTATTGGCAACCGGATGCCAGCGGGTAAATTTAGGAACCGCTGTATTAGAAAATCCGGAGTGGTGTGCCAGAGCTATTGGTGAATATGGCGATAAGATTGCTATTGCGTTGGATGTAAGGAGCACGCCGGAAGGTTATCAGCTTGCGACTCATGGGTGGAATGTCAACAACGGCAAGCTTTGGGATATTCTTGAAGAGCTGGAAAGACAGGGATGCCAGCGTTATGTCGTCACTGATGTTGAACGGGGCGGCATGATGAGTTCCCCTAATTTTACCCTATTGAGTGAAGTATGCGCGAAAACCTCATCGCCGGTCATTGCTGGTGGTGGAGTCTCAAGCATAGATGACCTGCGTGTTTTAGCCGATATGTATGATCAGGGTGTTGAAGGTGCCATTCTTGGTCAGGCGCTACATATCGGTAAAGTGCCACTTGAGGAAGCAATTGCGGCAACCCGAACACCAAAAGCGCAAGCTCAGAGAGGTTAAATATGGCTGAGTTTCTTTCACCTTCTTCAGTTGTTCCATCAATTTTAGACCTGCGCGCTGTTGGTTTATTAGGCGATTTACGCGGTGTCTCCGGAACAAGTCACTTGATGAAAGAAGTTATGGAGCTTCCGGGAGTCGTCGCGAATAAACAGAATTTTATCAGTTCCCGAGGTTTTGCTTATTACGAACCCAAAACCTGTGATGAGTTATTGGCAACAGTAAAATATTATGCAGACATCATCATTAAATTGCAGTGCACAGATAAACAATGCGCAGTACCTTCAAAATATATATTAGCTGATCATTGTCTGGTGAAACTGTTACGTATTATCGACAGTTTATTAGGTGTTCCACAGATTACTGATGAAGACATTGTACCTTTTATTGATGGGGTAAAGGCGTGTGCTGAAATTGTCTGCTCAACACTGACGGGAAGAAAATCCTGCTTCTCTCCTTCATTACTGCAAAACTTGAAACTTCCGGCGGGTACGGGGCATCAGGTACCAAGAACATATATCGAGGGAGATAATCACCTGATAACACTGGCTGCCGCGCAAATAGATGAATGTCCTAACTCTTCCGTTATCGGGGTGATGTTAGGCGGTGCAGCGACAGCGGCAGTCACTGCCGCAGCATGGAATAGTGAACTCAATTTAGTGAAAGTTTCCCGCTATGATGATGCATGTAGCAATAGTCATCATATATGGGGACGTAACATCCCATCCGGGCATTCTATTTCGATTATTGATGATAATTGCGGAACCGGAGATACCTTACGACAGGTCAGGGATCTGGTTATAACTCAGACAGGAATAAGACCAAAGTTACGGGCTACTGAATTACATTGGGAAAAACTCTTGCGTACCCGTGTGTATGGATATTCTGATCGTGTATTCAGCCCTGAATTTTTAGATGTACTGACTCCTTGGTGTTTCAGGCATCATAAGGTGCTGAATCATTTAGTTAATCAGCTCTCAGCTGATGAAGGTAAACATGCCCATACGGTTCATTCCCATACAACTCATTCTTATACAACTACAGCGGATTGGGTCAGCTATTCATACAGTTTATTGTCGGTTTTGTATGACACTCTGGAAGATTCTACCTGGGCACCTGAATTACTGGGTTTTTTAGCGACTCTGGTATCTCGCCAAAAAATGGATTGTAACCAACCCATTGATGCATTTAGAGATATTGCGCAGCAATGCCCTGAATGTTTATCCCGTAACCGTGAGTTTGGAGCAAATTGTTCGGAACAGACAAATACAGCTAAGGAAGTTAATTAATTATGGCAACAGCACATATTATCTGGGACTGGAATGGCACACTACTGAATGATGTTAGTGTTTCAGTTAGCGCAACAAATTTAGCACTTGCAGAAATTGGTATTGAACCACTGACGCTGGAACAATATCGGGAATATTATTGTGTGCCAGTGCAAATTTTCTATAAGCAGGTTATTGGACGCGAGCCATCCTCTGCTGAATGGTCAATCATAGGAAAAACATTTAATACCCACTATCGGCCCGGTATACAAAAAGCAAATTTAGCAGAAGGAGTGAGTGATCTGCTTGCTGCCCGCTATCAGTCAGGTGCAACCCAATCACTATGTTCACTGATGCAGCATGAAGAATTAGTTCCGATGATTGATAACCACGGTATAACTAAATTTTTTACCCACGTTGATGGCAGAAATACACCGCTATTAACTACCGGAAAGTCTGAGCAATTAGCTAACCATATTAAAAAGATCAATATCGCGCCTGAAAAGAGCGTTGTGATTGGTGACGCAACCGATGATGCTATTGCAGCATTAGCCGCAGGCACTCATGCCATTCTTTATACTGGTGGAACACATAGCCGTTTAAGTCTTGAAGCTGCAGGTGTACCTGTTGTTGATACATTAAATGAGGCTTTATTAATGGCTGATTACTTAGTCAGTAAGTAAGAAAATATTAATCTACTGAAATAAATTATTATTATCATTTTAAATGACGTATTCTTTATTGTTTTTTTAAATGACGCTGTTAATGTTTTTGTGTAAATAGTGGAATAATATAAAACATTGAAGTTGTATTTTTTATTATAATATAAAAGAAAACACCATTTAAAAGACTATTTATAAATGGGAGATGCACACGTATGTTAATATCTGTGGTTGGGCTTCAATTTGGAGATGAAGGAAAAGGTAAATTTGTTGATTACTTATCGGGTGGTGTGAATAACATCGCCAGATTTAATGGGGGAGCCAATGCAGGCCATTGTGTACAATATGGGAATGTGAGAGGGTCTTTTTCTCAATTACCAGCATCACTTAATAAAAAGAATCTCTATATTTGTCAGGGTGCATTAATTAGTCTTCCGGTGCTTGTGAAAGAGATTGATTTTATAAAAAGAGAAAATATTAACTCCAGCATCTCAATTGATCCTCGATGCCATATTGTATTGCCATTACATGCAGAATTAAATAAAGCATCTGAAAAGTATAAAGGTAAGAATAAAATAGGATCTGTAGGAGTGGGAGTTGGTGCCTGTGTGGAAGATAAATCGAACCGACATGGCATTCGGCTTATTGATACTCTGGATAAAGAAAAACTCAGAAGCAAATTAGAATTTCTTTGGGGCATCAGGGAAAAACAAATCAACCACGTTTTTAATGATAATTCGACTTTAGATTTTGAGGAAATGTTAGAAATAACGCATCAATATGGAAAAAAGATCGAGCCTTATTTTACATTTACTAATGAAGCCATCCGTGATTTATTGAGTGCCGGAGAAGATATCTTACTTGAAACATCACAAGCCACTTTTTTGGATAACAGTTTTGGTACTTACCCTTATACTGTAGCGTATCAGACTCTGGTTCAAACCTGTTTTGCCATGATTGGTATACCAGCACAGAAAATGCATATTGTTGGTGTGATGAAGGCCTATATGATCCGGGTAGGTAACGGCCCGTTCCCGACAGAATTACAGGCTGAGCAGGCTGATTATATCCGGGAACGTGGAAACGAGTATGGTACAGTTTCTAAAAGGCCAAGGCGCTGTGGCTGGCTGGATCTATGCTTGATCAAGCATGCGGTAAAACTTAACGGGGTAACAGAACTGGCAATAACTAATACTGATGTTTTAGCAGGATTGGATGAAATAAAGGTAGCTATTGCATATGAAATTGATAATGAACAGGTTTGCTGTGATAACGCCTTATTGCAGCTTGAGAAAGTTAAACCTGTTTATAAAGTTTTTAAAGGCTGGGGAGAGCTGAATGCATCGTATACACACTTTACAGAGCTGCCTGCTGAACTAATTGATTTTCTCAATTTTATTCAGGATTATGCTGGAGTTCCAATTAAATATATTTCACATGGGCCTGATAGAGAACAAACATTAATAGTGCAGTAATGAGGAAAGGAAGATAATGATTCACTATGTGACCGGTTTTATGTTTTCTGAAGATAAGAAGCATGTTGCTCTTATTTCTAAATTACAACCCAGCTGGCAGAAAGGACAACTCAATGGTATTGGCGGAAAAATAGAAACAGGTGAAACGCCTCAACAGGCAATGGCAAGGGAATTCGCTGAGGAAGCAGGAATTAATACTCAGCCTGAAGAATGGAAGTTATTTACTGTGTTAACCCGTCCTGATGCTTATCAGGTGAATTTTCTCTATACGTATGATGACAGAGTTTATTCTGCAAAATCTGTTGAAAAAGAAATTGTTAATATTTATGAAGCACAGTCATTACCTGATAATGTTATCTATAATTTACGCTGGCTAATTCCAATGGCTCTTGATGAACATTTACGCTTTGACAGGTCTATTGAGATTATAGAAATGAGGGAAAACTCATAACTTGTCTCTGTAAAATTTTCTATTCTAATATTGCTCGCTTTACAGCGAGCACCTTTTAGATTGTAGCACTGGTTTACTAGTAGTGAAAAATGTTCAGATAATACTTATTCACTCTATAATCCACTTTATGGCAGGGGATCATTTAGAGTTAAAATAAATAGCTTTAGTACGTTTTTGGTCTGTAAATTTTTAAGTAGTGAAGGATAAGAACAATCACAATGTCACATCCTATAGATCTGAATATATACACTTTGTCTTTCAAGCTGCCTCTTTGTTGGCTGCGCTCGCTCACCCCAGTCACATAGTGATCTATACTCCTGAGGATTTATTCCCTTGCCGCCGCGACGCATCTTGAAATCTATTGTGTATAGTATAAATAGATTAAAATTTATAAGAATTATGATTGGATAGACGATAACTTTAATATTTGTTATCTGGATGTTTATCCTACGGATGTTTTAATAAATTCATACTATAAT
>NZ_CAWQJR010000004.1:0-15992 GCF_963894935.1 Xenorhabdus sp. PB61.4 | reverse complement strand
ATTAATAAATCTCTCTATTGAAATCTAACTCATATACTGACTATCTTATTAAATTAGATAATTAAAACATATTATCTATTGATCTTTTTAAGAAAAAAGTTAATTTCTATTATGTAAAAAAGTATCGCCTTTATATAAATCAGATTTAAAATACTAAAGGAGATCTTCATGATAGATAAAATTTTGTCCTCCTCTGAAGTAAAATCCCTGCCGTGGAGAAACAATGATGCTCCACTATTAGTTGTTCTTGGGCAGTCAAATAGTTACGGTCACGCCACTCAATTGGCACCAGATGAAGCAATTACTCAGGGTTTAAATAATGTATTTACCCTGTCCCTGCCTGAAGTTTACAGCGTCAATTTTTCAACTATTAACTGGACAGGCCTGACGAGTTTTGGCCATGCCAATATTGGTGCTCCGTGTGGTTTACAGCGGGGTAATCAGGATCATCCGGTTAATATCGCCAATCGTTTTGCCCGCTATTGGCAAAATCATATTAACACCGGTAATACTCTTCATTTACCTGATCTTTATGTCATTCTTATGGGGTACGGTGGGCAAGGAATGTATTTACCCGATACTCCTGATAACCGTTGGGCGCCAGAGCGGGACCCTGATGATGTAGAATCCCTCTACCCCCGTGCAGTCAGAACATTAAGGATGGCAGTGAATTCCCTGCGCAAAATGGGTAAAAAACCCCGCATACTGGCCGTTCACTGGAATCAGTGGGAAGCAGAAACTGAAAGTTTAGCCGCAGCAAAAGCCGCAGAAATGAACTTTACCCGTATCGTTACCGGCCTTAGTGATGCCATAGGATCCCGCAATATACCGTGGAGATTTTATTACCCGCTTTCAGTCTGGTTTGATCCCCTTAATACCAGCTATGTTTCCGAAGCAATAAATAGTGTGATTGCGGCTAATCCTGAGTACCGAACACTCGTCGATGCCAGAAAGGCACCAAACTATAACGGGATCTCCACCCAATTTGGAGTATTTACTCCCGATGATATGCATTACAACGCAGAGACCCAAAAATGGTTTGCCCGACAGGAATGGGCTCAGATTCTGGCTGGTTATAAAGGTGTTGAGTTGTAGAATGTATTTATACTTTTCGTCTTTCAGATTGCCTTTTTGTTGGACATAGGTGGTGTAAAAATACCACCTATATTTCCACACCAAACCGCTGTTTAAGTGCCCGCATTCCTGTCTCTGTCAACGTCAGTTCCCGACTATCCAATTGCCGGATAGCCCATTTTTTCTGCAAAAAAATATTCAGGAGCGATGAACCCAGAAAACCACCAAGGTGGAAATATCGCTCACTCCAGTCAAGACAGGAGCAGGCAAATTTTCGTCCGGAAATTGTT
The DNA here is from genome assembly GCF_963894935.1 of Xenorhabdus sp. PB61.4. Classification (NCBI taxonomy): domain Bacteria; kingdom Pseudomonadati; phylum Pseudomonadota; class Gammaproteobacteria; order Enterobacterales; family Morganellaceae; genus Xenorhabdus; species Xenorhabdus sp. PB61.4. The sequence continues at coordinate 14,628 of NZ_CAWQJR010000004.1, read as the reverse complement.
TTCTCATCCAAGCTCAGGCCAAGAGAAAAGAAAAATTCTTTCCCCTGTGGCGTTAAGTGGTAATCATCCGTTATCCAAAAGCGGGACAACAGACTGTTATGAATTTTTACGGCGATTTCTCCGGCCATATGGTCATAGCAAGTTCGGAAGGAACGCAATGATTTTGGTGTAGACGTTTTCACAACCCCGAAACTTTCGCTATTCACAAAACACATCATGCTTTCCAGCAATACTGCGACTTCTTTACTATAAATTTTAAAATAACGGTACCGCCCCTGCTTAATACAGCTCACCAGATTTTGTTCTACTAACCGGCTTAAATGCGCACTGGCTGTCGAAGGTGCTATATCAGCAGCAGTGCTTAATTCAGTCGCTGTGTAAGCACGCCCGTCCATCATCAGAAATAGCATACAGATACGGGCACGATCCGCTAATAATGCAGAAACTACAGTGACTTTTTTCTCCAGAGTTAATTCACACATATCTATCCCATACCTGATACAGCCAGTAAAGAGGCTACTTGAAAAACGAAGAGTATATTTCGCTACCCAACGAAGTAACCGTCAAAACGGCAATATATGATTGCGTTTTCTATTCTTCAAGGAAACGATAATGTTAGCAGTTATATTTGAAGTCGAAATCGCAGAAAACCAGAGTGAACGTTACTTTGACGCCGCAACCATGCTAAGACCACTTCTGGATACTATTCCGGGCTTTATTTCGGTCGAACGCTTTCAAAGTCTGTCTCAAAATAATAAATATCTTTCATTATCCTATTGGCGGGATGAGGAATCTGTTAAACAGTGGCGGAATACCTGCCAACACCGGGAAGCACAAATATTAGGACGCAATGGGGTATTTGCAGATTATAAATTGAGAGTCTCAGCCATTATTCGTGATTATGGCATGTATGAACGGGAAGAAGTGCCAAAGGAAGATTAAACCCTGAGCTATCGGGAGATCGGTTGCCAGCATCTCCCGATATACTCGCCACCTTTTAAGCCATAAATTGTATTAGGCACAGCTAATACGCAGCAAATGAGCATCCCATTAATCGGCCGAAGAACATCCAGTACCAGTATCCTATTGCAAATCCTGCAATCAACATATAGCTGATCGATTTGAATTTACACACTGAAAAAGTTTTTACTCCTTTTACGACAAATATCAGCAGAAAAGGCAGCAAAAAAAACAGACATAAAGGTGCAGTCAATACCCTGTCATCATTAATAACAAAAGAGCCGACCACATCACAAACGGTATTTATTCCTTCCTCTCCGATTGTCCATTCATAATCAACAGTTGACAAGCAACCTATCAATGTCGTACTGAACAAAATAAAAGTAATACAGGCGAGTATATTTAGAGTTTTCATGCACATTTGTTTTTCTTATCTGTTTATAAGGCATAAGACGAGATTTAATCCTTTCCTAAGCTCACTAACTTAAATCTGAAACGTTTATATCAAAAAACTTAATACGTGATTCTTCTTACCTATCAAAGATAAGATCTCGATCACAAGATAAAATAATATAATAAGAAAAATAGAAGGGATTTACTGAATGCAAAAGAACTCAATACATATTAAGAGGTATAAGCGATTAAAACAATTAATAACAAAGCGTTATTAAGGAGCCAAAGAGGAAGTAAAAGGCTCTTATCGCAAACAGATAAGAGCCGGAAATCACAGAATTAAATTAGATTGTATTATCTATACATCTCAAACAAAGACATTCCTTTTAAATCAGTAAATGCTTTGAAAGAAGCCTGCAAAGAAGCCTGTTGCTGATAATAGTTGGAAATCGTGGAAGTCCAGTCCACATCAACTAACTCCCCTGAGCGAACTTTGTTGGCAATACTGCGTTCACTACCCAGAGAATCCAACTGTTCCAGTTCCTGAAGCTGTAAACCCAGTACTGCTTCAACAGAAGATAGGTTATTCAGGCTATTACGAATACCACGGTTAGCTTTGTTGATAAGCTCCGCCGCTTGGTTTTTCTTTTCTTCAGTCGCTGAACTGTATGGTTCTTTTAAGGCTTTGATAGCCATATCGATAGTGGCAAAAATATCAGACTCACTATCAGTTATTCCATCAGGTTCTTTAATCGGATTAGGGGGCGAGGATAAAAAAACCTGTTTTCCGGTATGAGCAATCACCATTGAGCGGTTATCATCCACCTTCTGGGTGATTTTTTCAGACCCACCAACATAAGTGACTTTGCCATCTTTATCCGCCGAAAAAGGCGGCACATCTGTTTTATAGCCAGCAAAAATATAACGGCCATTGCCATCGGTTTTATTAGCAAGGTTTAACAGTTCCTCTTTAAAACCCTGCAATTGCTGTGCATAGGATGAACGATCCTGATCACTTTGTTCATCTGCTGCTGCCACTAAAGTCTCAAACACATTCGTTGTTACCTTAACGGCATTCGCTGTAATGCTCAGCTGGGATGACATTGCATTTTTGGCAAAAATACGCGCAGTGGCAAACTGCTGGTTTTTCGATTCAGACTGAGAAACCATAATGTTCTGCGATGCCGCCAGAGGATCATCAGATGGGTTAATAACCCGGCGTCCGCTGGACAGTTGCTCACCATATTTCATCCATTTGGACTGAGCACCAAAAATTCCATCCATTTTCTGGCCGTATAATTGATTCGTACTTACACGCACAGTATTACTCCTTATTATTCCTTTTATCAGCGAATGCCTAAAATAGCATCGAACAACGTCGTCGCCGTCTGGATCACACGGGCGTTTGCCAGATAATACTGCTGCATACGCTGCAATTCGCCGTACTCTTCATCCATATTAACGCCGGAAATTGATTCACGGGTTTCTTTCAATTTATCAACGATATGGCCCTGTGTTTCAACGCTGATTTGTGCGCTGTTGGCTTTACTACCGACAGTACTAACCAATGAGGCATAAGCGCCGGAAAAAGAAGCCTTGCCATCCACCAGACGCTTATCCTGTAATTCAAGGAATTTCTTCGCGTTGCGGTTATCACTTGGGCCGGCACCTTTCTCGCTGGCGGTTGCCAGTTGGGAGGAATCCTTGAGATTTACTTCCAGTGTTGCGATAACATTGCCGACAGTTTTCAGGGTATATTTATCGTGTTCCTGTGCATCAGTCGCTGTGATTTCGACTTTCAGTCCATCGAATTCCAGCGTATTGCCATTTTTGGTGACAGCAACCATTTCACGATCAGAAACACGCTGAACTTTCCAGTCTCCACCTTCATATTTGAGGGTGTAATCGCTGGCTTTGACTTTCGTGGAATCCGCATATTCCACCTTAATCTCAGCCGTGCCTTTGTTATCGCTGCTGGAAATAATTTCCGACGATGTGAAATTGAAGAAATTAACCCCTTCCTTGCCTTCCAGATCAAAACCACCGTGTTGTACTTTATTAAACTGATCCGCCATCACCAGTGCCAGTTGGTTCAGTTCATTACGGGTCGAGTCAACTACTTCGCTGCGAACACGCAATGCTCCACCCAACGCGCCACCAGAAATGAAACGCTCATCAATTTCTCTCGTACCTACTGTGCCGTTGTTATAACCCAGTGTAATACGGCCGCTGTCAGCACTGGATGGAATGGCTTCCATACGGTAGGATTTACTGCCTGATACCAGTGACATACCACCACCGAATGAGACGTTATAAACGCCACCATCCTGCTGAGTAACATTCACTTCCACCAACTGGTTTAATTTATTGACTGCCAGATCACGTTTATCCAGCAATGCCAGCGGTTCACCCGTGCCAGTACCACGCATACGGATGATTTCGTTATTCAGCTTGGCAATTTCTTCTGCATATTTGTTGATTTCTTTGACATTCTGCTCAATCTGCGAATTGATGCCACTATCAAGCTGGCGCAGAAATTCATCAGCTTCTTTAAAACGACTGACCAAGCCTTCCGCTTTGCCTAAAACCGTGGTTCTTGCCGCACTGTCTTCTGCATTGCTCTCAACAGTACCGATGCTTTTGAAAAAATCTTCGAAAGAATTGGAAAGGCTGGTGTCTTTATCGGCCAACAGATTGTTGATCTTAGTTATCTGTTCGTTATATGACTTTAACGCAGAGTGTTTAGTCTGAGCTGAATTGAACTGCTGGTTAATAAATTCGCTGTATTCACGGTTAATAGTCGTAACCGTTGTTCCGTTACCTATAAAACCCACCGGGGACATAGTTCCATTATTTTGCGTCATGACGGTGTTCTGTCGGTTATAGCCCTCACTTTTGGAGTTGGCAATATTATTACTTACTACACCCATTGCCACCTGAGCGGCATTAATACCGCTCATCGCAGTATTCATAAGACTGTTGGACATGTGTAGATCCTTTTACGTTTTCGCTCTGCCTCTATTCAGAGAGACATGACTGCTATCGTTATCGGTATAAATTCTCTGTAAAAGTTATCGGCAGAAGAACCTGAACCTTGAACAAAAATGATTTGGGCGGTGACTCAGAACAAATCATCAAAATCGTAGGTGTAGGCTTTTACCATCTGAGTGCCGTTACTCTTTAATTGCTGGATCAGTGAGACCAGTTTCTGCGCATAACCGGGGTCTGTGGCATAGCCTGCTTCCTGCAAAGAATGAGCCCCCTGCTCGGCGGTCACTGACTGTGCGACTTTGGCGTAGCGGGGGTTTTCCGTCAGCAGCCTGACGTAATCCGTGACGGCTTCCAGATAAGAATCATAGACCCGGAAACTGTCACGCATTTTTTGCGGCTCACCATTCACATACTCGGTTGTCATGATATTGGTGACCGCGCCCTTCCAGTTTTTACCCGCCTTGATACCAAACAGGTTATGGCTCGGTTTACCTTCTTCAGTCAGTATTTCCCGCTGACCCCAGCCAGATTCCAGCGCCGCCTGTGCAATAATCAACAAATGAGGAATGCCACTTTGCTGACTGGCTATCTGTGCCGGTATGGAAAGCATGGAAACAAAACTGGAACTGTTTATTGGCAGAGATTTTGACTGTGTGCCCCCTGAAGAGGATTTATCAGACAGGCTTTTTTCGGGCATCGCCCGGCGTAGAAACTGCTCCAGCGCTTGTGTCGGCAGCGTATGCAGGATGTCATTGCCCAGCGGCATCGGCACGGTTCCGGCCAGTTCACTGGGAGCACTGTTCGCACCGGAAACTTGTTTGACGATCATATCGGCAAATCCCAGCCCCTTTTGGGAAAGATCCTGCGCAATCTGTTGATCGTACATCGAAGTATAAAAACGCGTCTGGTCACTGCTTAACATGCCGTCCTGCGGCAACGAGGAACGCATACTTTTCAGCATCATCTGAACAAATACACCTTCCAGTTGTTGGGCTACCTGCCGTAGCCCCTGTTGTGGTTCCTGTGATAATTTGGCTTTCAGTGAATGAAGTGAATTCACATCATAAGCCGCAGTCGGCATCGACAGAAAATCATTCATCAGATAATCTCCAGCTTCGCCCGTAAGCAGCCTGCACTTTCCATCGCCTGTAGAATCGACATTAAGTCTGTCGGTGTTGCACCCAATGCGTTCAGTGCACGGATAACCTGAGTCAGATTCGCACTGGAGTTGACTTTCTGTAGCACACCGCCCTGTTCCTGAATACCAACACCGGTATTACGGGTTACGACAGTATTACCACCCGCCAACGGAGTATCCGGCTGGCTGACTGCGGTCTGACGTTCAACAATCACAGACAGGCTGCCATGCGCAATCGCACAGCTATCCAGTGTGACATTGCGGTTCATCACCAGCGATCCGGTACGGGAGTTGAAAATCACTTTGGCATCACCGGCATCAACGCGAATATTCAGATTCTGCACCTGTGACAGAAATTTCACCTGCTCACTGTTTTCTATTGGCAGACGCAGCTGTACTGTGCGGGAATCCAGTGCTGTTGCCGTACCCACGCCTTGCAGGCGGTTGACTGCATCACTGATTTGCTGCGCCAGACTGAAATCATCCTCATTCAGTTGCAGATTCAGAGTCCCTTTCTGTCCGAACCGCGTCGGCAATTCCCGCTCAATGACTGCACCATTAGAAATGCGCCCACCTGCCAGCTGGTTGATTTTTACGCTGTTACCGCCAGCACTGACACCAGCACCACCAACCAGAATATTACCCTGAGCCAGTGCGTATACCTGATTATCCACACCTTTCAGCGGCGTCATCAGCAATGTACCGCCGCGCAGACTTTTGGCATTACCCAGTGAAGAAACCACTACATCAATATTTTGCCCTGAACGTGCAAAAGGTGGCAGCTTGGCTGTCACCATCACAGCAGCCACGTTTTTAAGCTGCATATTCGTGCCGGGGGGCACAGTAATACCCAACTGTGACAACATATTATTCAGGCTTTGCGTGGTGAAAGGGGTCTGCATGGTCTGGTCACCCGTTCCATCCAGCCCGACCACTAAACCATAACCAATCAGTGCGTTATCCCTGATACCTTCAATCGTCGTCAAATCACGAATGCGTTCAGCAAAAGCGCTGGTCGGTGCGAACGTATTGAACAGTACCAGCACCAACGTAAAAAGGCTGGCGACTAATTTTTTCATCCTGACCATCCTCTTTTAAAACGGTGAGATATTCATAAAGAAACGTTGTAACCAGCCCATATGCTGCGCTTCATTAATATAACCATCGCCAACATACTCAATGCGGGCATCCGCAACCTGATTGGAGCTGACTGTATTACTGCCGCTGATAGTGCGCGGATTCACAACGCCGGAGAAGCGGATAAATTCCGTTCCCTGATTGATGGCAATTTGTTTTTCGCCGATAACATGCAGGTTACCGTTTGCCAGCAAGTGATCCACAGTCACAGTAATGGTGCCCCGGAAAGTATTGTTGGCATTCGCTCCACCTTTGCCACCAAACTCACTGTTACCTTCCATCTCAATATCGGTTTTACCTCCACCAATCACGCCCTCTAAGAAACGAGGTGTCACAGCAGCAAGGAAACCCGTTTTACCGCTACGACTGGCATTGGCGGAAGAGTTTTTGCTCGCACTGACATTTTCTTGCAGGATAATAGTTAGCGTATCACCGATATTGCGTGGACGACGGTCTTCAAACAATGGCTGATAACCATAGTAAACTGGCTGGACGGTCTGAAAAACAGAACCATTCGGCGCTGGCGCAGGTGCTTCGGTTGGCTTGGCAGTTGTCACCCCTTTCACCAGTGGTTTGTGCGGCATATAAGCACATCCCCCTAATGTCAGTACTGACAATGCGAGTACCGCCGCAGTTCTGCTGATACGCCGCTTATTTCCCCGGTTTTTCCGTAAACCGGCACAGCTATCAGCCACAGGATTTTCAGTATGGCTTTCAGCAACGGGCATTGTATCCATCTTCGATGCTCTTATGTTTATCGCAGTAATCATGAAGGGTTTATACCCTCTGGGTATAAATCCCTACTGATTAATGATTAGATTATAACTGGGTAAGTTTTTGCAGCATCTGATCAGATGTTGATACTGCCTTACTGTTAATTTCGTAGGCTCGCTGAACCTGAATCATATTGACCAGCTCTTCCGCCACGTTGACGTTAGAGGTTTCAACATAACCCTGATACAACAATCCGGCACCATTGATGCCCGGCGCGTTTTCGACCGGAATACCGGAACTGTTGGTTTCCAGATACAGGTTCTCACCAATACTTTCCAGACCACTTTCGTTAATGAAAGTCGTCAGTGTCAGTTGCCCGATCTGCTGTGGTGCGTTCTGCCCCTGTACGTTGACGCTGACAATACCATCACGGGCAATGCTCATTTTGGTGGCATTGTCCGGAATAATGATGGCAGGCATGACCTGAAAGCCACCCGCTGTCACCAGCTGACCATTCTGATCCACCTGAAATGAACCATCGCGGGTATAGCCGGTTGTGCCATCAGGCATCTGGATCTGGAAGAAACCCTGTCCTTTGACTGCCACGTCCTTGCTGTTGTTGGTCTGAGCCAGATTACCCTGACTATGCAGTCGTTCAGTTGCTACCGGACGAACCCCAGTACCAATCTGCAAACCGGATGGCAGGTTAGTCTGTTCAGACGACATCGCACCGGGCTGACGTTCAGTTTGATAAAGCAAATCTTCAAACACCGCGCGCTGACGTTTAAAACCATTCGTGCTGACGTTTGCCAGGTTGTTGGCAATAACGTCCATATTTGTTTGCTGAGCATCCAGCCCAGTCTTGGCAACCCATAAAGAACGGATCATGAATTTATCCTCTGTTTCCGGCTTAGCTCATTGCGAGAATTTGATTCGCTCGCTGAGCGTTTTCATCGGAACTGTGTATGACTTTCATCTGCATCTCAAAACGACGCGCGTTAGCGATCATATTCACCATGCTTTCTACTGGATTCACATTGCTGCCCTCCAGTACACCCGGCATGATTTTTACTTCGGTGCTCGCTGCCAGTTCGTCGCCCTGCTGTTCCCGCGCCTGTGGCGTTAAATGGAATAATCCATCATCACCGCGCACGACCTGCCCCGCTTCCGGTTTGACAATTTTCAGTTTGCCAATCTGCCCCAGCAAAGTCGGAGGATCGCTGGCAATCAGGGCAGAGATAGCACCATCTCCGGCAAGAGTCAGTTCAGCCTGTGGCGGAACATCAATCGGCCCGTTCTCACCCATCAACATGCGTCCCTGTACTGTCAGTTGCCCTTCCGGTGAAATCTGGATGTTACCGTTACGGGTATAGGCTTCTGTCCCGTCTTCAAGCTGAACAGCCAGATAACCGCCTTGTCCGACAGCAACGTCCAACTGGCGGGCGGTATAATTCATCGGCCCCTGACGGCTATCCATGCCGGGAGTCGAAGCCACAACCAAAGTACGGGTCGGCAGGGTTTCACCTTCAATGGGGACAGCACGCAGCGCAGCAAGCTGGGCTTTAAAGCCCGGCGTCGAAGCGTTAGCCAGATTGTTGGCAGTGACAGCCTGATGTTCCAGTGTCTGGCGCGCGGCTCCCATAGCGGTGTATATAACGTGATCCATAAAGCGATCTCCAAAAAAGCTATACGCCTGAGATTATTAACGCATGCTGACCAGAGTTTGCAGGATTTGATCCTGAGTCTTGATGGTCTGGGCGTTGGATTGATAGTTACGCTGAGCGACGATCATATTGACCAGTTCCTGACTCATATCGACGTTTGAGGCTTCCAGCGCACCGCTGATCAGCTTACCGAAGTTACCGGAACCCGCTGTACCCACAACCGGGCTGCCGGATGCGCCAGTTTCCACCCAAACGTTATCACCTTGTGATGCCAGACCTTCCGGGTTAGAGAAGTTAGCCAGAACAACCTGTCCCAGAACCTGAGTCTGCTGGTTAGAATAAATACCGTAAATTTTGCCGTCAGCATCTACACGATAATTAGTGAAGTGACCCGCTTCATAGCCGTCTTGTTGCAGGTTGGAAACCGAATCCTGCTGAATGCTCTGCTGTTTACTGCCGTTAAAATCGATATTGATCGCCGCAGGATTAGAGCCATTCAGTGCTGGCATATTAAATGCAAATGCGTTGTCATTGCCTTTAATACGACCATTATTGTCAAATTCTACATTACCCAGTTTCTGGGCCGCAGAACCTGCTACAGAAGTATCCTGTGCATGAATTTCCCATTTGTTATCTTCGGTCTTGACGAAGAAAATATTCACGTTATGTTCATTACCCAGACTATCGTATACGGACATACCCGTGCTGTAGTTAAAACTGTCTTTTTTGGCAGGGTCAAACGGGTTCGCAGCTGCGTCGATAGCTTTATTCATCGAATTCAGGTTAGTTGTCATCGTAACCTTTGTAGTCGCTTTCGCATCCAGCATATCTGTTGCGATAGCGATTGGTCCCGGTGCTGCACCACGTTGAATTTCAGGCCCGTTTGGTCCCTGTACTGCCGGGTAACCCGTCAGCTTCATACCCTGCATGTTGATCAGAGTACGGTCTGAGTCCATTTTGAACTGACCGTTACGGGAATAAAAAATGTTACCGTTTTCATCCAGCATGCGGAAAAAACCGCCCTGCGTGATGGCCATATCTAATTGACGGTTAGTCGTAGTGGTTGAACCATCTTTAAAGTTCTGAACCATGCCAGAAACTTTAACGCCCAAACCTACTTCTGAACCACTAAATACATCGGCAAACGCCGCTGAACTCGATTTAAAACCGAATGTTGCTGAGTTCGCAATATTGTTACCGATTACGTCCAGGTTACTTGCTGCGGCATTTAAGCCACTGACTGCCTGTGAAAAAGCCATATGTCCTCCGTTTTGTTAAAGAATCTGACGAACTTTATCCATGGTTACCGAACCCGCCAGCCCTAAATCTAATTTAGTGCCGTCCTCACCCCGCGTGACGCCATTTACTACGGCATATGTCAGCGGAAGTGTCACTAACGCTTGATCCTGATAGCTTGCAGAAACAGTAAAACTGTATGCTCCGTCTGCAACTTCCTTGCTATCCGCGTTTTTTCCATCCCATACGAAGCTATGGACACCAGTATTTAACTTACCGATATCCAGTTCCCGCACTACCGCACCATTCTTATCTTTGATGGTTACTTTTACATTATCGGCAGGTCGGCTCAGTTCAAAGCCAAACGGCGTTGTACTGAGCCCTTTCTCCTCATTGGAACCGACTAAAATTTTATCACCGGGAGTCATAACACCCCGACCAATCAATTGGGTCGTCTGCATGGCCTGATTGCCTTCCATCTGGCTGACAACAGCGCCCAGCGATTTATTCAGTTTCTCAATCCCTTCCACTGTACTGATCTGCGCAAGCTGCGTAGTCAGTTCATTGTTTTGCATGGGATTGGTTGGATCCTGATTCTTAAGTTGCGCAACCAGCAGATTCAGAAAGTTATCTTTAATATCATTGCTGTCTTGCTTTTTTTTGGGGCTACTGGCTAATTCACCAATTGTTGAATTATCCAGAGAGTCATTGATTGAAGCAGTAACTGCCATAATGGAATTCCTGTTACTGACCCAGAGTCAGGGTTTTCAGCATGATGGACTTGGTGGTATTGAGCACTTCAATATTGGCCTGATAGCTGCGGGAAGCAGAGATGGTATTGACCATTTCTCCGACGACATCCACATTCGGCATACGTACATAGCCTTTTTCATCCGCCAGTGGGTTACCCGGCTGGTATTCAAGGCGGAAAGGAGTTGGATCATCCACCACTTCGCTGACACGTACACCACCAACTTCCTGCCCTGCCGGAGCAGCGACACGGAATACAACCTGCTTGGCGCGATAAGGCTCGCCATCCGGCCCGACGATACTATCGGCATTCGCCATATTGCTGGCACTGACATTCAGTCGCTGGGACTGAGCAGAAAGCGCGGAGCCGGCAATATCAAAAATACTGAGTAGAGACATTCCCATTATCCTTGTGACTGTAGAACTGACATCATGCTTTTGATTTGAGCATTCGTCATCGTAAGTTCAGCCTGATATTTCAGACTGTTATCTGCAAAATTGCTGCGTTCCATATCCATGTCAACGGTATTTCCATCCATAGCTGTCTGATGAGGAACCCGATACAACAGATCCATCTCCAGACGTTGCTGGGGCTGAATGGGAATATGTCGATTGGAAGTCAGAGTCAGCCCAATTCCATTCCCAGTAACCCGCCCGTGATCCATCACTTTTTTTAACTGAGCGGCAAAATCGATATCGCGTGCCTGATAGCCGGGGGTATCCGCATTGGCAATGTTTGCAGACAGAATTTCCTGCCGCTGGTTGCGGAGTACCAGAGCTTCCTGTCGAAAATGAAAGGCGGCGTCTAATTTATCGAGCATATTCCTCCCTCGCCTGTTTTTTAAGCCAGATTTATAGCCTTTCTTGTAGGGCTAATTCCGTAGAACCAAGCCCTGTAACGCATTAAGAGCGATAACAGCATAAACGCAGAAGAAAAAGCCGATTCGAAGAATAGACACAAATTGATTTGCTATTTATCCCATTAACTAATAATCAAGCGCGTTACACTATTAATTAGTCAGATAGAGTTAATGAAATGAAGAACGGCAACAGGTACTGATTATTTTTTGCAATCATGGTCTACCCTATTAGGGTTGGGTATTAGGTCTGTCAGGTAAGGAAAATTAAGGTGATAAAATGTCTGTATTAAAATTTATCGGACCCGTTACCTTTTTCCTTAATTTGTTTTTAGGCTGCTCTCTGGCATGGGGAAGTGATTTACCCCGCTCAATAAATGATTATTTCAGGCAAATTCACCACGGTACGAACTACAAAGTTTCCGTTGAAATCAAAACACCGGAACAACAATGGCCGACGTGTGAATCGCCTGACATACATCCCCCTATGAGCAATAAAAACTGGGGCAATATTTCACTGCCTGTTAACTGTGGTCAACAGCGTCGTTTTATGCAGATTTACGTCAGTGTTACCGGCCCGTATCTGGTCTCAAACCGGGCCATTCAGCGCAACGCAGTACTGACAGAAAAAGATTTTCAGAGCAAGACGGGTCATTTGGACAAACTACCGAATAACATCATTCATAATAAAAAGGCCGTAAAAAATGGAATTGCCATCCGCAATATCCCCGCCGGACAACTCATCACAAGCAATATGATCCGGCGTCCGTGGGTGATTAAAGCCGGACAAAATGTCATCGTCATCGTAGATGGGCAAAATTTCCGGGTACGTTATGAAGGAAAAGCGATTAACAATGCTGCCAGTTTTGATAATATCCGTATCCGTTTGGTTTCCGGGCAGGTTATTACCGGAGAAGCTCAGGAAAATGGCAGTGTAAAAATGATGTTATAAGTGTCTAAAGTTTTATTGCTTTCAGCCGATATAACCATCAGACCATGATTTACAGGCATGCCAGCGGTATATCGCCTGCTACCTAAGACAAATAAATAATGCCTGAATAAAGGATTACGATTATGAGTATTGAACGCACTCAACCTCTACTGGCTATTGCGGCTTTACAGCAACGCAATTCCAACGAAGGTGTCCATAGCACTCGCAGGACCGTGGCTGTTGCAGAAAAAAGCGCCGATACGCAGGTTAAACTGAGCGAGGCACAGAAAAAACTGGTTCAGCCAAGTAGTCAAGACATTAATATCCAGAAAGTACAACAGCTGAAAGAAGCGATAGCGAAAGGAACTCTGACCATGGATAGCGGCAAAATTGCTGATGCCCTGATCAGAGAAGCTCTTGAAAACTGATAATACCTCTCGTCTTTCAAGTTGTTTCTTTGTTAGCTGCACTCGCTCACCCCGGTCAGCATTTTTATAGATATACGGTTGCCTATGCTCCCGGGGGATTAACGAGAGGCTCAGTCTCTCACCGGAGGCCAGCTTTTGGCTGAGCAAATTCGTTTCCGACGAATTTGTCACTCCCTTGCTGCCACAATGCAACTTGAAATCCATTAGGTATACTTTCAGTGGTTGTTTAAAACAGATAAACCAGCAAAATCATAAAGGCCATAAATGGAAGAACTTCAACTGTTGCTTGAGCAGCAAAGCGCACATTTAAATTCGCTTTCGATAACGATGGCAGAAGAACAACGTATCCTGAGCGAAGGCTTTATTGAAGCGAATCATTTACATCGTGTGACAGAGCAAAAAACATTTTTACTCTCGGCACTTGATCATTCTGAGCGAAAGCGCCAGCAATTAAATGAAACGCTAAAAGTAAGTGCCCCCTATGCCGATCATGAAATACTGGTTGTATTGTGGGATCAAATCAGCCAGACGGTTGAACGTATCCGTGATTTGAATGCCCATAACGGATTTTTGCTGGAACAGCATATTGATCAGAATAGTCAGGCAATTGCTTTTTTAAAGAGTCATCACAGCCCCTCTTTTTATGGCGCTGATGGTCAGGCTCGCCGTAATTCTGCATTATCAGGTCATAAAATCAGCGTTTGATTTTTAAAGCCTTTTAGTTAATGTGTCATGTACAGACCTCTTGGTGTATCAACGGTGATAAGAGGTCTGTTTTTGCTTATTGACATCCCTTCTTACGGATTATCCCCTCGTTAACTTTATTTACCTGTCCCATTTTTTATCGTTATAAATATAGAACAACCTGTAACCTATAGATGATGGCCAGATGATTACACAACTTCTATACACTTCGTCTTTCAAGTTGCCTCTTTGTTAGCTACGCTCACTCACCCCGGTCACATAGTTATCTATGCTCCCGAGGATGAGTTCCCTTGCCGTCGCGATGCATCTTGAAATCCATTGTGTATAGCTCAGATTAAAAATCAAATAACTGGAAAAATGAAAGAGTATAATCACTTATTATCATTATTGTTGTGACAAAGAAAACTCTGAGGTTTTTCTATAAAAAATAACAAAAACACCAATCAGGTACTATACTAAACAGTAGACATTGAATTTATTAAAATCGCTGTGTTATCCATTTCACTTTAAAAAAATTAATGAATTTATTAAAGGTTCTTATGTAGTACCTATTTCAATATCATAGATATAAATTAAGACAGGGGTTTAAAACCCAAATTAATTAAACCTCAGCAACAAACAAGATAAAAATAAAAACATTAGACAAAATAAAAAGTAGTAGATAACTAAATTATAATGCATTAATAAAAATAACATATCTACCACTTTAGAAAAACAAGAGAAT
>NZ_CAWQJR010000003.1:0-16568 GCF_963894935.1 Xenorhabdus sp. PB61.4 | reverse complement strand
ATTTAACACTCTATAATCCTTCCATTATTGGTATTAAAGTGCCCACTAACATCATTAAATATTAAACATCAAAACAAAATATCGTATATTTAAAAAACATAAGATATTAATCCATAAAATATCATATGGAGTCTTTTTGTAGATAATTAGCACACAAAACAAGTGTATATTTTGATCTAATTAGATAAATCATTTACTTTTTCCACTAAATGCAGTAAAAAGACGAAACCGCCACACCCTAAAGGAACAATATAAGAATAAAAAACTAAAAATAAAACTCAGCAAAATGTTTAGTTGCAAAATTTAGCCAAACAACATTCTTAGTAGAATTATCTTTATAATTAGCCCATTCTATTCACGAGGGTTACATAACAAATATTTACACTTTCTCAATAAATATTTTCATTAAAAAAAGATAAATAGAAGCAGCAAATTTCTTCATTGTCTGTTTTCTAATTATATTAACCTGGTATTTATCCAATCATGTGGAAAAGCTCCAATAGCTTGTTGTATTCGATTAGTTTAAATATCCCCGTTATTTATAGCTGATCGAACTGATGTAATAGGAATGATAATTTCATGAAGCAACGTAAATTTTTAACCCGATACGAAATAGATGCAATTTTGGCAGAAACAAAACAAGGACGTCATGCAGAACGAGATTATTGCATGCTATTAATGTGTTTTATTCATGGCTTCAGGGTCAGTGAGCTGTGTAATTTATGTTTATCCGATCTCGATTTAAATTCAGCTATTATTCATATCAGACGATTAAAAGGTGGTCTGTCAACAACACACCCGCTAATCCCGGAAGAAATTGAAGCACTAAAAAAATGGCTGGATGTACGCCAAAAATGGCGAGAAGCGGATTCGCCATGGGTTTTCCTCTCCCAAAAATCGGGAGCGGTTTCACGGCAACAAGTTTATGGATTACTGAAGCGTTATGGTAAGCAGGCTGCGGTCAGTGTTTCTCCACACCCTCATATGCTAAGACATGCCTGTGGTTACGCACTTGCCGATCTCGGCCGTGATACACGTTTAATTCAGGATTATCTGGGGCACCGTAATATTTCACATACAGTGATTTACACAGCCAGTAATGTAAAACGCTTTTCTAACATTTGGGAGACACACTCTAAGTGAATTTCCATTTATTTTCCCTGTTTTCACTAACATGATCTGTTATTGCGACGATCTCCACTACTTCTTCTGTGGAGATTGCAGGTAAACAAAACAGGTGAATTCATCATAATGCAAATATGAACCTTGACGTATGATAAATCTGATTTATGTATAATATTTGTCTTTATTGTTTTGTATTTGTTAAATCAGTGCTTGCTGTTTTTATAAAACTTAAACTCCAGGTTAGAATTTATAATATAAATTTCTATTTAAATATGTAGCAAAAAATTTCTACCTATTCTTAATAATATACATTTATGAATTTCAGGTTGCGGCCAGTAATACAGCACCTGAAAGGTAGATATAGTAAAATGCATTACCCAGCATCTTACTGCAATAAATCGATTTCATTAGTACATGAGGCAGCTTAAAAAATGAAGGGAGTATTCCCTTCATTTTTCAAGTTCAGTGCAACAGAACAGATATGTTGTTATTAAAAAATGGCTAACTATAATTGTGCAAATTTTTCCCTGATTTTCTGCTCTGGCAGATCTACTCCAATAAAAACCAGCACACTTTGGCGCTGTTCATCATCACGCCATTCACGATCCCAGTCTGCACTGTACAAACGCTGTACTCCCTGAAACAATAATCTGCGCGATTCTCCCTGAATGGCAAGAATACCTTTATAACGCAGTAAATTATCAGCAAAACTCAGTAACAATTCTTCCATCAAATTTGAAACTTTAGTTAATTCCACTGAATGGTTCAGAGTCACAACTATCGACTGAACACTATTTTGGTGCTGAGGGATAAAACGAAAAACAGGCTGTGCAACAGTCAGTTGATCATTCAGAATAAAGCCTTCCAGATCAAAAAGCAGACCTAAGTCAGCCTCACCATGTACGATCTTATGGATCGGTGCTCTGGCATTGATCTTCTGCAATCGCCCGATTAATGCATCATTCTCAGGAGCAACATCCGTTTTCGTCAACAAAATCCTATCAGCATATCCTACTTGTGATTGTGCAATGGAAAAATTATCAAGCTGCTGCTCGGCATGAACCGCATCCACCAGTGTAATAATCCCATCCAGTAAAAAACGCTGACACAAAACCTCGTGAGAAAAGAAAGTCTGAGTGATTGGACCGGGATCTGCCATTCCTGTACACTCAATAATCAGGCGATCAAAAACAAACTGCCCGTTATCAATACCATCTAATAAATCAAGTAAAGTATCTTCCAATTCATTCGAACGGCTACAACAAATACAACCATTGCTTAGTGTTTTAATTTGTGTTGCTCTATCCCCGATAAGTTCATTATCAATAGGTACTTCACCAAATTCATTTTCTATGACAGCAATTTTATAACCATGTTCAGCATTGAGAATATGCTGTAATAATGTCGTTTTCCCTGATCCTAAAAATCCTGTAAGGATGGTCACTGATATAGGTTTCATTTTTTCCTGCATCACTATAAAAATTGTTTGTTTTAAAAAAATTCAAATCTGAGATCAATAATAATACACGATTTGAACAATCAGATTAATCCAGTTACTCCAATTCTAGAAAAATAATATCATACTGATAAAAATCACGTCTCTTCTCAGCTTTGTATTAAAAAACAACTCCAGCAGAATACTATTTATATTAATGGAGATGGATCATGAAAAAAAACAAAAGAATTGAGATGGATCAAATCCCTCATAGTACCGGGACTCAGGATGAACTATCAATTGATATTGCTATTGTTGGTGCGGGTGTATCTGGTTTATATACAGGATACCGTTTGTTAAGTGGAGATTATTCTGACAACGCCTATTCTCCTAAAAGTGTACATATTTTTGATTTAAATCATATGATAGGAGGAAGATTACTCTCTGTTAACTTACCCGGAATGGATATTATTGGTGAGTTAGGAGGAATGCGTTATTTAACATCGCAAAAAATCACCACTTCATTGATTGAGAATATTTTTAAATTAGATTACGGGCCCTTTCCAGAAAGTGACTCACCAAATAATTTCTTCTATTTACGAGGCCAGCGTTTCAGGGCGGATACATGGTCTGAAATGCAGAAAAAGGATAAGAGATTTAAAATACGATACTTTCTTAATGATGATATTCAAGGATATAGTGCATCACAGCTATTTAATAAGATTATATATGACGTTTTAGTTGCAGACCCTTGGTTTAAGGAGAACTACGGTAATCTTGTTGAAAAAACAAGTAAGTATGATTATAAATTTAAAATCAGTCTACGGCAGTGGGATGTTATCAAAAAGGATATTACTTATATTAAAAAAGGAAGTCCCTATGATAAAATGAAAGTCAAAGATATCGGATTCTGGAATTTAATTAAAGATCAAGTCGGTCAGGAAGGATATAATTTCTTATCTGATGCAGGAGGATATTATTCAAACACCATAAACTGGAATGCTGCTGAATCAATGTCTTATATGGTAGGTGATTTTACACAAACTGATATAGAATATCGAACTATTAAAAATGGATATGACCAATTAGCCTATGCTTTAGCAAAAGCCTATACAGACCAAAATGGTGCTAAGCTATGGTTAAAAAACACTTTAATAACTTTTCAGCATAATAATGGCGGAAATCGTCGTTACTCATTAAAATTCAGAAATGAAAATAGCCAGACAGACTGGACAGTACACACTGACACCATTATTCTTGCAATGCCAAAGCAATCCCTGAGTCTTCTGGATCAGTACAATTTTTTCTTTGATAAACATTCACACCCAAAATTAAATAAAAATATTAATACGGTCATTCCTGAACCATCATTAAAATTATTGATGGGATTTGAGTACCCGTGGTGGAATAAACAATTTAACACCAAATCCGGTGCATCAATTACTGATTTAGCTATTCGCCAATGCTACTATTTCGGCACAGACGATAAAAATTCACATTCATTATTCCTATCAAGCTATAACGACATGCGGGCTGTAACATTTTGGAAAGCACTGATACAAATAAAAGATAAAGATTCTATCTATGAACCTTGTGAAACTCATATAGTATCAAAAGAAAAATTGACAGAATCTCCTTTACCCGGAGAGCCTGTCTCTAAACACCTGGTAGAAGAAGCAATGAATCAGGTTAAAGAACTACATGGCATTGATATTCCACCTCCTTATATTGCCCGAATTCAAGACTGGTCTAAGGATCCATATGGCGGTGGATATCATGCATGGAAAGTCGGAGTATCAGTTGACGAAGTCATGCCTTTTATGAGGCATCCAATAAAAAATGAATCAGTGCATATTATCGGAGAAGCTTATTCAGGGGATCAGGGCTGGACTGAAGGAGCATTTTGTGTCACGGAAAAATTATTACAAGAAATATTTCGTCTTAATTGGCCTGAATGGTTAGATAAAGAATATTATTTAGGGCGATAATTATCTATACACAATGAATTTCAAGATAGAACACTATTTAGTCTTAATCGTGTTTGGCGTGCAATCTGTGTCTGGTTTTATAGTTAATAAAATTAAACTTTAACAATAAATAAAATTGGAGAATATAGATGAATCGACATGACGTTATTAAAACGGAGTCACCATTAATAGATCATGAAAATAAATATATTCATAATAAAAAATATGATATCTGTGTAGTCGGTGGAGGAATTATTGGCTTGTGCACGGCTTATTATGCCGCTAAGTCTGGTAAGAATATACTGCTGATAGAAAGGAATACTATCGGAACACAAGACTCAAGCTCAGCAGGACATGTCAGAATGTGGAGAACCGTGTATGATGATCTTGAACATGCTAAATTATCTTTCAAAGCTGGAGATATGTATCATGATTTAGAAAAAGAGCTGGATTCTAAATTCATGTATATGAACGGGTTACTCAATTTTGGTATCGCAACAGGTGATACACCACAAGGCACTCTATTCGGGCCAGTAAGAGTATTAAAAGAGCTCAATAAAAAATATGAAATAATTACCAAAGATGAACTGGAAAGTAAGTATCCTTTCAAAAATCTACCAGATAATTATATGGGTTTATATAGCCCTGATAATGCAACCATTGACGTAAAAAATATTATCAAAAAACTTGGTCAATACCTGAAAGAGTCAAATAATGTTACCGTCACTGAAGAAACAAAAGTCTGTAAAATAACCAGCCGCCAAGATGGTGTTTCTATTATAACAAATAATGGTAGTTATAAGTCTGATAAAATAGTGATTACTTCTAATGCTTTCACTAATCAAATATTACCTAAATCAGTCGGAATAAGAATAAATTATATTATTTGGGATATGTGTTTTTCATATTATAAACTCACAGGAGAAATTCCAGAAAAAAACTATCCAATGTTTTTTCAATTTGAGAATCCTAAAAACGGTTACAGCAACCTGTTCTATGGCTTTCCTAGTTATGACTTTGCAAGAAAGGGCTTTATCCGTCTGGCGGTAGATTGGGCTTCGTATACTTATGATAATGTAGAAGATAGATGTTTTGCACCAAAGGAATTAGATATTGATATAACCCGAGATTTTGCCAACAAATATATGAGAGGAGTCGATACAACCCCCATTGATATGGCGAGAGCATTGCATGCTGATTTACCTGATAATACAGCCGTCCTGGATTTTATACCTCAACAATATGATCAATACAAAAATATTATTTTATCATTAGGTGGCTGGTCATTTAAATTTGCCCCATTATTTGGCAAAGCCTGCGCCGATCTTGCATTAAAAGGAAGTACTTCTTTTAATATCTACCCATTCAGGATAGACAGGAAAAATATTATTAAGCCAGCTTAGCAACCAGATTTACCTGACTTAGCCTGAGGCGCGACCGATACTTTTTGATAAAAATAGGGTGACGAAGCGCTTCAGGTTTGTACCATCTACGCTCGCTAACAACAACGCATTCCCCCTTTCCCATCACCACCATAACGTGCGTTCTGGCGTTCACGGAAGAATTCTTCATAAGTCATATAAGGTTGGTCAGGATGATTATCCTTCATATGTTGTACATAAGTATCATAGTCAGGCACTCCCACCAGCATCCGGGCTGCCTGCCCTAAATATTTTCCGGCACGGCCAAGATTACCAAACATAACACTCTCCCATAACTGTTCTCAAAAATGATTTCCCTTAAAACTATACCTTAAAGAAATACCCCACATAATACAAAACCTATCATGTGGGGTATTGTGATTGCCAAAGCACTCTATGGCTTAAGTATTAGCATCAGTGCGTAGAAGAAACTTTTACTCCACCTTCCGGAACAGGAACATAAGGCGTTTCTTTATCTGTACGTTCTGGGTTTTTATTCGCGTTTATCGCAGTTTTGATACCATAAATAATGATGCTATAGACCACAATAAGGAACAAAATGCTTAGGCCAGCATTCGTATAGTTGTTCACAACAATATGGCTCATATCATTGATCTGCTGAGCAGTCAGATCTGCTCCGCCTTCCGCAATACGTTGCTTATATTCCTTCGCCAGGAACAAGAAGCCTTCCAGCTTAGGATTATCACTGAATAATTTCAGCCCCAACGCCCATGTAGTACAAATCAACAACCAAATAGCCGGTATAACCGTTACCCAAATGTACTTAGTACGTTTCATTTTGATCAACACAACAGTACCCAACACGAGTGCAACAGCTGCCAGCATCTGGTTCGAAATACCAAAGAGTGGCCACAGGCTCTTAACACCACCCAGCGGATCGACAACGCCTTGATACAACAGGTAGCCCCACATTCCCACACAGCCCGCTGTACCAATTATACTGGCAATCAGGGAATCCGTTTTTTTCAGGGATGGAACGAAATTGCCTAATAAATCCTGCAACATAAAACGGCCGGAACGTGTCCCTGCGTCCAGAGCAGTCAGAATGAATAACGCTTCAAACAAAATACCAAAGTGATACCAGAAGCCCATATCTGCGGCCGGAATGATCTGATGGAATACATACGCAATACCCACCGCCAGAGTCGGTGCACCACCAGCTCGGTTCAGAACCGAAGGTTCACCAATGTCTTTTGCCGTTTGCAGGATTTGGTCAGGTGAAATCACAAACCCCCATGAACTTACCGTGGCCGCTGCCTGAGTGGTGACATCCTGCAAAGCCGCCATAATCGCAGGCGCTTCAGATGTTCCCAGATTATGCAAATCCGGCATGGCAATACCCAGTGCCGACGGCGGTGTATTCATGGCGAAATAAAGCCCCGGCTCTATGATGGATGCTGCAACCAAAGCCATGATCGCAACGAATGATTCCATCAGCATTGCACCATAACCAATGAATCGGGCATCCTTTTCGTTTGCCAGTAACTTAGGTGTCGTACCAGAAGAAATCAGGGCATGAAAACCAGATACCGCACCACAGGCAATCGTAATAAACAAGAATGGGAATAACGTGCCTTTCCAGACAGGGCCTGTGCCATCAACAAATTGTGTTACAGCCGGCATTTTCAGGTCAGGGTTGAGGATCACAATACCAACCGCCAGACCAACAATCACACCGATTTTCAGGAAAGTTGCCAGATAATCGCGTGGTGCCAGAATCAGCCAAACAGGCAACAAGGCAGAGATAAAGGCATAGCCAATCAATGCATAAGTAATGGTGGTATCTTTGAAAGTTAAAGCCGGTCCCCAATAAGGATCAGCGGCAACAATACCACCAAACCATATCGCAGCAATCAGCAGCAGAATACCAATAACGGAAACTTCCCCTACTCGTCCCGGGCGGATATACCGCATATAAATCCCCATGAACAGAGCAATGGGAACAGTGGAACAAACGGTAAATACTCCCCACGGACTTTCTGCCAGCGCTTTCACAACTATCAGTGCCAGTACTGCCAGAATAATGATCATAATCAGGAAGCAACCGAACAGGGCGATTGTTCCCGGAACCCGCCCCAGCTCTTCTTTAACGATCTCTCCCAGTGATGTTCCATTGCGGCGGGAAGACATGAACAGAACCATAAAGTCCTGTACGGCACCGGCAAGAACAACCCCCGCCAGCAGCCACAATGTTCCCGGCAGATAACCAACCTGTGCCGCCAGCACTGGCCCGACTAACGGCCCGGCACCCGCAATAGCAGCAAAGTGGTGACCAAACAGGACATTTTTGTTGGTTGGCACATAATTGAGACCATCATTATTAACAACCGCCGGTGTTGCCCGTGTTGCATCCAGCTTCATCACCTTAGTGGCGATATAAAGGCTGTAATAGCGATAAGCAACCAGATAAACTGCCACCGAAGCAACAACTATCCATAAAGCACTAACATGTTCTCCCCGACGCAGTGCAACAACTCCGAGGCAAAATGCCCCAATTATCCCCAGTATCATCCAGGGGATATGTTTTAAAAATTTATTATTGTTCATAAAACACCCTTTTTAAGGTAAGACGAACAGCAAGTTACCCTTTCATTTCTCCGCTTCTGTACGCCAGTTATCCGACTACCGCAGGAAGCGACACTACTCGCCACACTGTACTATGATACGAAACTTCTTCCGCCGGGATGGGAAGGATCTGCGCTAACGGTGAAATAACACATTAAGCGGTCAGAATCCTTCTATCAGTGGTTTTACAGTGGCTTTAGCGTAAATGCTTGGTGAATATACTTATCGTCTACAAACCAAAATCAATGGCATCATCTTTCAGGCTGTTAAAGTCAGCATACTTACCATCAAATGAAATTACCGTGTGTTGATCGCCGCATTGCTGTTCAGAGAACCAGTCACATTCAGAAGATAACCGAGGTTCTTCAATCCCCAGCCACGTGGATAACATAGGTAAAAGATGAAATCCGCTGCGGTGAGCATCGATTCTGGTCTTAACGTTATAGTCATAGCCAGTAATGACGAAAGGCACCTGATAATTCTGTTTATTGGCATCACTATGGTTCAGATTCTCTTTATCCGTTCCTTTGCGCACAAAAGACAAACCATGATCGGCAAAATAGAGCATCGTCCAGCTTAGTTGGTTATGTCTGGCGATATTCTCAATTTCAGCTAATAAGCTGTCCGTATTATGGATGCTCTGTACATAACAGGAGATATCTTTGGAGTGAAAATAGTGGCTGTATTTATTATTAGTTCTGGCACAGGGCTGTGGGTGTGAGCCCATCAAATGAATGGCAATCAATCTCTTCTTGTGACCCTGTTTAAGGGCATTACGGATATGGGGTAATAAATTTTCATCCGGCATATAGCTCCTGTCATCTGAACTTCCCTCTTTCAGAAAAATAGAGTGCGTGGCCTGCTGGCCTATCAGTGCAGAAGGGGAATCAAACCCGCCTTTCATTCCCTGATTGGAAATCCAGTGAGTTTCAAAACCAGCCTTATTTGCCAATGTCATGATACTGTTATTCAGCTTAATCTGATTTTCCTGACGAATTGCCAGTGAGTTCGTCAATGAAAGCTGAGTGGATGGTGCAGCAGAAATATAGTTAGTGAATATTGTTGCATTCGTCTTATCCAGCCAGGGCGTGTTGTTATCAGGGAATCCATATTCCCCTAAAAAATCCCGACGGACGCTCTCGCCAATAACCATAATGTAGGTATCATATTTATCTTCTTTAACGGTGGGCTGCCAGTCATCCTGATATTTGATAACGCTGGCAAACCGGTTATTTTCAGACATAACCTTCACATAACTTTGGTAAGCGTCTTTGAAAAAGCGGATTTCAGGTAAACTGGTATTCAGAAGTTCATAGCTATCCACAAAACCCGACTTCACATACCCCTTAACCGGTGACCAAAACGCAGAAATAAAAAACAGTGCCAATAACCACTTCTTACCTTTCGCTGAGAAAACGGCATTTAATTTTACCGAGCACAACATCAGAATAAAAATAGCAAACACAGTCAAATAAGTTGACACAGGAAACCCACTGATATATTCCAGTGTTTCATTACGGTTGGTATAAAGCACTGAACCGACAGCGTTGATATCCGGAAAACCGTAGTTGAGACCAAGCGGTGCGTATAATATTCCGACAATGGAAAACAGAGAGATCAGTACAACATATAAACGTTTATTACTGGAGGCAAGAAATAAAAAGAATGCAAAAGCACTAAAAACATATATTAATTTTAGCTGATATCCGAAACAATTATGGATCAGTAATAACAGTAGAAAAAGAGAGATTAAATAAAAAATATTTTTATTTTTATAAAGTGAGGACATAATATTATCGGTATTCCTTATAACCATAAATATTGTTGTAAGTCAGTTCCTTTATTGTTTATATATCCGGAAAATGATGGCTATACTAAACAATAGACTTTAATTTCCGATAATACTACGTCATAGCAGACTATTAGAAAACAAAAACAGCCTGCTTAAAATCACAAAAAAAGATAACTATCAATAGAGTACAAAACCGGGAAGCTCGCTGCGCTCAAACATCTCCCGTTCCTCATCCCGTAAGGTCAGAACTCTGAAACCATCATGCGTAACCAGAATAGTATGCTCAAACTGAGCTGATAAGCGGCGATCTTTCGTTGTAACAGTCCAGCCATCTTTATGCAGCTTAACCTCTTTTTTCCCCTGATTGATCATTGGCTCAATCGTGAATGTCATACCTTCTTCCAGTACAATTCCTTCACCTGCTCTACCATAATGCAGAACCTGAGGCTCTTCATGCATACTACTTCCGATACCATGACCACAGTATTCGCGGACAACACTATAATTATTCGCCTCAGCATGCTGCTGTATCGTCTGCCCGATGTCCCCTAATGTGATACCCGGCTTTACAATCCTGATCGCCTTGTACAGACACTCTTGTGTTATATCCACCAGCCGTCTGGCATGTGAGGGAACTTCTCCGACGCAGAACGTGACGCTGCTATCGCCATAGTATCCGTCTTTTTTTACTGTCACATCCACATTAACAATATCACCATCTTTCAATTTTTTATCGGATGGCCAGCCATGACAAACGACATGATTAACTGATGTATTGACTGTATAGGGAAAACCATACTGCCCCAGACTACCGGGAATAGCTCCCAGTGTATTAACGATATAATTATGACAAAACGTATCTATTTCTAATGTCGTCACTCCGGGGATAATAATCTGACGAACCGCTTCAAGAACCTGCCCCGTCATACGCCCGGCAATTTCCATTCGTTTTATTTCTTCTGAATTTTTAATCAATACGCCAGTGCTATCTGCCATTAATTTTCTCTTATTTTTTCAGTAAATAGGGGCTTCTATTAATCATGCCCTTGCATAAGTGAATAACTCAAGCTATTTATTAGAATTTGTTCGCATTATCACTATAGGAAATTCATACTGTAATGAAGCCTTATTGAACCCAACATATTTCTTTGTCAATTATTCAAGTCATTAAGGGTGATAAATGAAAAAATTCTATCAGTTAAAAATTACACTTACAGAAACAAAACCCGCTATATGGCGTCGCTTCATTGTCCCATCCAATATTTCCTTGGATAGATTACATGATGTCATTCAAGTTGTAATGGGCTGGGAAGATAGTCATTTACATGAATTTATTTTTGATTCTAAACGTTTTACCGAAAGGCCTGAAACACCAGAAGAAGGCCATGAGGAAGGGAAATTCAAACTGGATTCACTCATCAAACGTAAAGGAAGTAAATTCATCTATCTTTATGATTTTGGTGACTCCTGGGAGCATGAAATCCTGTTGGAAAACAGTAACTATTCACCGGAAGAATTACCCATGCCGATATTCTGCCTCGAAGGAGAACAAGCCTGCCCTCCGGAAGATTGTGGAGGAGTCTATGGTTACAGGGATTTACTTAATATTCTTAACGATCCAGCCCATGAAGAATATCAGGACATGTTTGAATGGATACATGGTGAAACTGAAATTTCTCCCGGTGACGCATTTTTACCTGAAAAATTTTATCCTGAGGAAGTCAATAATATGCTGGCCTTATATTATCGCTGGTCGAGAGATCGTTATCTGTCTTTGTTCGGATGAATTACTCATTCACAATATAAAGGGCCTTTGCTATTTATCCCCGTGAATAAAATAGCAAGGGTCTTTTATTAATTGTGTATGAAGCTATTTATTCTTTATGAGGAAAGGTTATGGGTATATCTGAATATCGTGGTGGATGTTTATGCGGCAATATCCAGTTCATTGCGACAGGAACACCTAATAATCCCCATGCCTGTTCATGCACGATGTGTCAGAAACATTCCGGAGCATTGACACTCTGCTGGGTTGAATTTCCCAAAGATTCAGTGCGATGGATTGGAAAGGGTGGCTTTCCTTCTTTATATCGCTCTTCAGATTATTCCAGCCGGGCATTTTGTAATCATTGTGGTAGTTCATTAGGGGCAATTGATGATGGCCCGACGATTGGATTAATTCTGGGAAATTTTGATAATCATGAATCAGAAGAATTAACCCCGTTGTCACATTCTTACCCGCCTCCACAACCGAAATGAAAAAATACAGAAAAGAAAATGCCTACTCCGTTCGGAGAACATCATTTCCGATGCAGTCATACCCTCATGGCTGCGCCAGCCCGCGCAGGGCAAGGCTTTCAAAGGAACTCGTTTCGTCCGTTTTACCTCGATCACTTTTTTGACCCAGACGTGCCTTTTGGGATTGTACGGCAACGGGCGAACGCTGCCCAGCTTGTCTGGGCGGCGGGCGCACGTTCTGCGGGAGCGGGTGGCAGAGAACCCGCAAGCGGCGCATTGCGACGCTCTGGAGCACTGTGGCTTGGATTTTGCGCCGGTTTTGCATGACTGCGCCTGATTCAAGGGAAGCCCCCTCCGGGGGCTGCACGGGGCGGAGATGGCGAGCACGGCAACGAGCAAGGAGCCTGCGACTGCGAGCCGGGCGCAGCCAGTGCAGCGGGGTCGGGGCGGGGGAGGTAAATTAACGGAGGCCGTAGGCCGACCTGCCTACAGGGATGTTGGCCGGACGGTGGCATGGCAGCTAAAGCAGAACACGGGTTTTTGCCGAGGACTAGCTCCGATGCTGACAGCAGAAGGCGCAGCCTTGTGCGCCACACCCTGCGATGCTGAACAGCGGGGGCGCCAGACATAATGTTAATTATGCGATGCGAGCCGCTTTGCAGGGTTTTTGGGAACGACTCAGCGGAACGGCGAGTTTCGCATAATTCCCCGACATTATGTTGAGTGGGCTTTGGTCGGCCTGCACTGACTGAACGGGGACACGGTTGTTCAGGCCGGCCATTGCCCACGTACCCCCGCGAGCACTGAAGCCCGCGGGCAGTCCGGCCACGGTCTGCCCCGCACCTTTCCAGCGAACTCAACGGGGATAAACCGGCTTTCCGGTGCATGGGGGTGTCGGTTCGGTGTCCGGCTCGCTGCCGGCACGATCTGAGCCACGCTCCGGCGGTTCTGTATGGCTGTCACGCTCGGCCGGATGCGTTTTCTGATGCACTTTTTTTAAATGTCCGATAGCAACATGCGTATAAATTTGCGTGGAATCCAGACTCGCGTGGCCTAGTATCGCCTGGATGTGCCGGGTATCGGCCCCGTTATCTAACATGTGCGTCGCCATTGAATGCCGGAACAGATGGCAGGCACCGGGCTTTTCGATCCCGGCGCGGTGCAAGGCATCGCGAACCAGCAGGGTCATGCTGGAACCGCTTATCATTTTACCCCGGCGTGACAGAAACAGATGACCCGGATCTTTTCCCCACACCAAACGCGGCCGCACATCATTCAGGTAGCGTTGTAACCACGTTATCGCCGATTGACCTAATGGCACCATCCGATCTTTACCGCCTTTTCCCTGTCGGATAAACATCACGCCGTGGCTCAAATCCACATCACCGACCTGTAACCGCTGCGCTTCTGAACGCCGGATACCGCTGCTCCACAACGTTTCCATCATCGCCCGATCACGCACACCCATCGGAGATTCATCAAGGGTCAGGCTCAAAATGCGCTGCATTTCTTGTTCACTCAGGATGTGCCCCGGCAAACGCTTTCCTGTCCGTAGCCGTTCCAGATTGAGGGCGGGGTTATACAGCAGGTGTTGCCGTTTGACCAGCCAGCCGAACAGATGGCGGACGTAGCTCAGTTTTTTCACGATAGTGCAGGCCAGAATAGGGTAACCCTGACGATTTTTTTTCGCTGACAGTGAGCGTTGCCAGCTTTCCAGATGGGCGAAACTCACCTGCTGCGCGTTGCTTAGTCCGCGCTCGTCACACCAACGGGCGAATTCCATTAGGCCGCTGCGGTAATTTGACTGGGTATCCCGCGCATAGCGCAGTGTGTCAAGGTGTTCGAGAAAGTGTTGGATCTGTTGTCTGAGTGTCAATGATGCCATGATAACGGTCTCGCTGTGTGAGAAAGAATATGGTTACGATCTCGCGCTTTAATCTGCCGGAACAATGTTTTTTGCTCTAATCCGCCCGCTTTGCTGTAAGGCCTGACTGTGCCTGATTTTATGATGATTTTGCTATGCCGACCGCCCGCCGACTGAACCCCGACCGGGGGGCGACCGCTGATGGATTGACCCCGACCGGAGAAAGTCATACCGGCCCTGTCACGGCACGATAAGGCCGCACAGGTACGCGGTGTCGCTGTCGTCGCCGTCAAACAGCAGTTCATAAGCGAACGCCAGCCCGCGCCGATGCAGCAACAGGTACTCCATTTCAACCAGCCGGGACAGGTGCACTTTCAGTTGCGTATCGCCCCATTGCACCGCATCGCGCAACTGCTTGCGGGTAAAAATCCTCTCATGCCGTGACTGACCGCTGTCCCGTATCCATGCCTGTATCAGCAGCAACAGCTTGCGCGTCTGTGGCGGCATTTCGTCGAGCGTCCGGCCTAAGATTTCATGCGCAAGCTGGTTGGCTAATTGGATATCGTCTTTGCTGACTTCGATATATTCAAGCCGCTTGCCACGATGCTCAGTGGTTTTGATCTCCCGCTGGTGCTGGTGCAGCAACGCGATACTCTGGATCAGGGTGAGATATTTCATATGGTCACGGCGAGTGCGGGTCTTATCGCTCATAAAGGTGAGCTGGCTGGCATATGGATTCACGACATTTAAGGGTTTCAGCAACCGCTGGGCGTTCTGGTGTAATACTGTCAGATAGTCGCGTTCGTTCTCCGCCAGTAAACCTTCAAGAGTTTGCTTCCGGCGCTGCAACGCATGGATCGCTTCGGTCTGTTCGCGGGATTCATTGACCGTTAGCACCAGACAGCGGTTCAGCAGTTCTTCATCCACATCGATGGCGGTCGTCGTTAACATCAGCATCACCGGGCCTTTGACGGTATAGCTTTTGGTGACGAGATTCCCGGTGGCTTCGTCCTTGCCCGTGCTTGCCATTGTCAGCTCGCCGTCCGACTGCAACAGCTTGAGCGCATAGGCGGCCTGCCGCACCCCTTCTTCTTCCGCGATGGCTAATATTTTGTGCTGGAGATTGGTTTCACCGAGGTAGAACAGGCTTTGCCCGGTCATAGCGCTGTACTGGATGCGTTCTTCTTCGGGGATCAGGTTCAGGACGGCATCCATCAGGCTGCTCTTGCCGGCGCTGCTGCTGCTCTGGATCAGGACGGCTAAGGGTTTGGGTAATTTTCGGCTCACCGCCGCCAGATACGCGGCTAGCAGATTCGTTGATTCACCGACCACACCACAGGCGGCTAAATCCGCAGTAATACGGCTGACCAGTTGGGGATCTTGCAGTAATGCCAGCGCAGACTGCTGCTCATCGGCATTCAGGGAGTTGGCAGCTTGTTCCGTTTCTGCTGCCATCCAAGCACGTTGCTCCAGCACCAGTAACACCCGCCCCAGCTCACGCTTGATCAGCGTATCCGGTAACGCCAGTTCCTGCGCGGCTTGACGCACGAACCCTGTCCGCGCACGGGCGCTCAGGATATCGAGGCTGTCCACGAACAGCGCACCGCTGTTTTTATCCCGTAACTGTACGTTGATTTTCATTACCGCACCGATTTTCGGTGGTACACCGCGCAGACGCCATTCCTGCCCGTCCTGCTGGATAACGATATCCCCGTTGGCCTCAAGCGTCGTCACCACGCCCGGTTCTGGAACTAATGCCGCCGTAGAGACGGGGACGGCAATGGAAGCATGTTGGTCTGACAGCAGTGTTTTTGTGGATTCACCGAGCCATTGCGCTGATTCAAGTAACTGACCGAAGGCATTTTCCGGGTTTGCCACTTCGCAGCTAAAACGATTGGCATCGCTGCCTTCGGGGAACACCACCCGCCAGACATCCAGCCCGGCCAGTTGCAACTCTGCCGCCAGTGTTGCCGCCGCTTCATTGCCCGCCTTGTCATTGTCATAGGCGATATGCACCTGCCGGATCTCATATAGCAGAATCATATTAATATGACATAATAGCTGGATTCATATGACAAAGGATAAAGTGCGATGGGCTACAGTCTGGATTTTCGAAAGAGAGTACTGGCATATAAAGACA
>NZ_CAWQJR010000002.1:0-66365 GCF_963894935.1 Xenorhabdus sp. PB61.4 | reverse complement strand
GAATAAATTTACTTTATGTATTTTTCTGAATGAATTTGATATCTACAAAAATAAATTTATAGATTATAGAATCAACAGGTTTCAGTTAAATACTTCACAAGTCGGCTATGAACAATAAATGCTGGGAATGGTAAATAAGTTCAGTTAGGAGGGTATTTTATTATGATCTTTTTTTGCAGTTATCGCCCAATGGCATTATTGGGCGATAACTGGTGATTTAAAATTTCTGATGATTAACTTTTGATACTTTTTTCAGTTTGTTTTTTATAACTATTAATTGGAGTGCGTAATTGTTGGGCAATCATCACACCTGCTAACACAATACCCCCTCCGATAAGGTGATAGCTATGCATCTTATCATGAAGCACTACAATCGCAATAATGGCAGTAAAGACCGGAGCCAGGTTCATAAATATCGATGTCATATTTGCACCCAGTCGGCTCACTCCCTGTATCCACACGTAAGGTGCAATAATTGAAGCCGGAATACCCGCAAACAGTACAAGAGAGATATTATCATTGGTTAGCCGGACATCTTCTGTCATCATGAAGTTGGGAGAAAGTAACAGCACGCCAAACCCGATTTGTATATAAAGTGCCTGCCAGTTGGGTAATGGAATTGCCCAGCGTTTGGTCAGGACGCCGTACAGAGCGTAAGCGGCTGATGCAATAAACATCATTACATCTCCGATCCCTAATCCGTTCTTCAACAAAGTAGACGGTTCACCTTTACCCACTAGCCATATCAGCCCAAACAGTGAAAAAGTACTTCCGAGTATAATTCCAACGGTTGGCGTGATCCGTAGAATAAATATACTGAGTATGATCGTCAGCAACGGAATTAATGAGGTTAAGATCCCGATCAGCGTTGCACTGACAGTATGGGCGGCATAGTAAATCAGGCTTTGATTAAGAACCATACCAAGAAAACCCAGAATCAATAATTTCCACCAGTGTGGGATGATTGTTTTCCACTGCTTTAGTACCGGCAGTAAGATAAAAGGCGTCAAAATCAAAAACGCGACAAACCAGCGATAGAAAGCGATAGCGCCGGGCTCAATTGAGGTTGCTGCGGATTTACTGACTACCGCATTAGCTGACCAAATCAGGACAGCAATAAGGGGAAATAATAAATTTTTCATTGAATTTCATTGTGTGTAGAACATCGTGCACTTAGTGTAGCAGTGACCGATTTATTATATATATTGATAATCCGCCAACTGATGAGGCAATCAGGACAATTTATAAATTCCTCTCCGTTTTTGGAAGTAAAAATGAATTTTTTGAAAGGGAGTTAACCAAATGATGTTTCAGTTACCGGACTGGGATATGCCCAATACTCTCATTTTTCGTGATGAAACCCTGAATGCTGATACTGAATTTATGTTGCATTCCCACCCATTCGGGCAATTGATTTATGTTGTCTGCGGCGTTATGGAGATGACTGTGGAAGGGCAACGTTTTCTGGCTCCACCGGAGTTTTGTATCTGGATCCCGAAAAATAGTGTTCATTCGAGTTATAACCGGAAAACAATGCGGTTTTGGATAATCGATATTTCACCGCAATTGAGCAAGTCGTTGCCCCCTCATCCATGTCTTATCCGGTTAAGTTCTATTTTTCATGCCATTATGCAGGATTTCTTTAGCCGTAAGGTTATTCGGCCACAGACCGATAAAGATCAGCGTCTGGCACAGATCCTTATCGATCAGCTTGAACTTTCACCAAGCCAGAATACTTACCTGCCTTCATCAAAAGATAAACTTCTTGCACCGATTTTACAGGAATTAGAGCATAACCCCGCTGATAATACTTCATTGGTAGAATGGGCAAAGAAGCGTTATACCTCAGAAAGAACCTTATCACGTCGTTGTCAGCAGGAACTAGGAATGTCTTTTAGTGAGTGGCGACAGCGTCTGCGTTTTCTGCACGCAATTTCTTTACTGGCACAGGGGAAAAGCGTTTATGAAGTTGCATTTGATGTTGGTTATAGCTCATCGTCCGCTTTTATTGCCATGTTTCAACAGATTGCAGGAACAACGCCGGAACGTTTCAGGAAAGGATGAGCTGAAATAAACATCAATCAGAGTGTACTAGGCTGCAGAAATTTTCTAATTAAAGCGCCAAGCAGAAAGATAAAGGGAGATTAGGCATTATGTCGATTAAATGGCAGAATAGCGGATCACGCCCACTTAAGTCGTTGGATAAGAAAAGTGAAAATTTTAGTCGATGAAAATATGCCTTATGCTGAACAACTCTTTAAACAATTAGGAGAAGTTCAGGCAATTCCGGGGCGCCCTGTGCCTGAGGGGGTTTTGGAACACGCAGATGCCTTTATGGTGCGTTCTGTCACTAAAGTTAATGAGTCCCTGTTAAAAGGCAGCGCTGTAAAATTTGTCGGTACAGCGACTGCGGGTATGGATCATGTTGATCAGCCGTGGTTAGAGCAGGCGGGGATCGGTTTTTCTGCTGCTCCCGGATGCAACGCAATTGCTGTTGTTGAGTATGTTTTCTCCGCGCTGATGATATTGGCAGAGCAGGATCAATTTCAGCTGAAAGATAAAACTGTCGGTATTGTCGGTGTTGGTAATGTCGGGGGGCGTCTGGCAGCACGACTGGCCGCTCTGGGCGTGAAAACTCTGTTGTGCGACCCGCCGCGGGCAGATCGGGGAGATGAAGGTGAATTCTGGCCTCTGGAAAAACTGGTCAAAGAGGCAGATATTCTGACATTCCATACCCCGCTCAATACATCAGGCCCTTATCAGACTTATCATCTGGCAGATGCAGAATTGCTTTCTGCCTTGCCGGATAATCGCATCTTAATTAATGCCAGCCGTGGCGAAGTGGTTGATAATCAGGCACTGTTATCAGCTTTACAAAACGGAAAAAAATTGCGCGTCGTACTTGATGTCTGGGAGCCAGAACCTAACCTTTCATTACCTTTGCTGGATCTGGTAGATATCGGTACACCTCATATTGCGGGATATACTCTGGAAGGCAAGGCTCGTGGTACAACTCAGGTTTTTGAGGCGTATTGTGAATTTTTAGGGAAGCCACAAAAAACCGCATTGTCTGACTTACTGCCTGAGTCTGATTTCAGCCATATCACTGTTCATGGTGAAGTGACACAAAGCATCCTGAAGCGTCTGATGCATTTAGTGTATGATGTGCGCCGTGATGATGCACCATTGCGTCAGGTAGCCGGGCAGAACGGTGCTTTTGACCAGCTGCGGAAAAATTATCCGGAACGCCGTGAGTGGTCTTCACTGACAGTGCATTGTGATTCTGAAAGCAGTGCTCAATTACTATCCCAGATTGGATTTGACGCTAAAGTCATTTAAAAACTGTTGATTAATGGTATTCAATTAACCGTATCGAATTAACTGTATTGAGTTAACAACAGGCAGAATTCTCTGCCTGCCAGCAAAATAAAAGAGAAGTGGAGAAAACCAACATGTCAGAAGGTTGGAATATTGCGCTGTTGGGTGCAACGGGCGCAGTAGGTGAGGCGATATTGGCGTTATTACAGGAGCGCCAGTTTCCGGTTGGTGAACTGCATCTTCTTGCCAGTGAACAAAGTGTCGGTAGCATTAAGCGGTTTAACGGTAAGAACGTCACCGTTCGCGATGTTGCCGAATTTGACTGGTCACAGGTACAGCTAGCATTTTTTGCTGTGGGTATGGAAGTCACAGCACAACATATTGCACAGGCAACAGAAGCGGGCTGTCTGGTGATTGACAGCAGCGGATTGTTTGCCGCTGAACCGGATGTTCCATTGGTTGTGCCGACAGTAAACCCGCATGCGCTGGCTGAATATCGTAACCGTAATATTGTTGCGGTTGCCGATAGTGCAACCAGTCAGGTGTTAACGGCTATCAAACCTTTAATTGATACTGCGGGTATCGCGCGTTTACAACTGACTAATATCCTGCCGGTTTCTGTTCATGGTAAAGCAGCGATTGAAGAACTGGCGGGGCAAAGTGCCCGTTTATTGAATGGTATTCCACCAGATGAAGGTCGTTTCAATAAACAACTGGCATTCAACTTACTGCCTTTGCTGCCTGATGCGGAAGGCACAGTGCGTGAAGAGCGCCGGATTGTCGATCAGGTTCGCAGAATATTACAGGATGAAGGTTTACCTGTTTCAGTTAGCTGTGTTCAGTCTTCCGTTTTCTACGGTATTGCCCAGATGGTCAGTGTAGAAACACTGCGTCCGGTTGGTGTAGAAGAAGCGCGTGACGAATTTGAACGTCTTGAAGAAATTCAGGTCTCAGAAGAGGGGGATTACCCGACTCAGGTGACTGACGCATCAGGTGCTGATGGGCTGAGTATCGGCTGTCTGCGTAATGATTACGGAATGCCGGAGATGTTACAGTTCTGGTCTGTTGCCGATAACATCCGTTTCGGTGGTGCATTGATGGCGGTTGAAATCGCAGAAAAACTGATGCAGGAGCAATTTTACTGATGTCTGATACAGAACTGAATCAGTCTGTGCCAGAAGCAAAAAAAGTGAAAATTGCACTGGGGATTGAATACGATGGCAGCCGCTATTATGGCTGGCAGCGTCAGCAGGAAGTCAGAAGCGTTCAGGCATGTCTGGAAAAGGCGCTGTCAAAAGTTGCAAATGAGCCAATTGCTGTTTTCTGTGCAGGCAGAACGGATGCGGGTGTTCATGCAACGGGGCAGGTTGTGCATTTTGAAACTTCGGCACAGCGTAAAGATGCTGCATGGACAATGGGCGTTAATACCCATTTGCCTGCGGATATCGCAGTGCGTTGGGTGAACGCGGTAGATGATGAATTTCATGCCCGTTTCAGCGCAACAGCACGTCGGTATCGGTACGTTATCTTTAATCATCGTTATCGCCCAGCGGTACTGGCGAAAGGCGTCACGCATTTTCATTATCCGCTGGATGAGAAAAAAATGCATGAAGCAGCACAATGTTTGTTAGGAGAAAATGATTTTACTTCTTTCAGGGCTGTGCAGTGTCAGTCCAATTCGCCATGGCGTAATCTGATGCATATTAATGTCAGTCGCCACGGGCATTATGTTGTCGTGGATATCAAGGCGAATGCTTTTGTCCATCATATGGTGCGTAATATTGTCGGCAGCTTGCTTGAAATTGGCTGTGGCAATCAGGGCGTACAATGGATGGCTGAGCTGTTAGCACTGAAAGATCGGACAAAAGCAGCAGCAACTGCTAAAGCTGAAGGTCTATATTTAGTTGCGGTGGATTATCCTGCTCACTTTGGTTTGCCTGAGCCGG
Source organism: Xenorhabdus sp. PB61.4 (assembly GCF_963894935.1). Taxonomy (NCBI): domain Bacteria; kingdom Pseudomonadati; phylum Pseudomonadota; class Gammaproteobacteria; order Enterobacterales; family Morganellaceae; genus Xenorhabdus; species Xenorhabdus sp. PB61.4. Next base: position 61,101 of record NZ_CAWQJR010000002.1, on the reverse strand, counting down.
TGATGGGGCCTTTGTTTTTGGCTGATGAGTTAGTTTCTGACTGATAAATGCTGATTTTTTCGAATGATGGCAGGGATGTTTGAGCACTACGAGGAATATTATGGAGTTTTTTACTCATTTTATTGATTTCGCGAAGTTCATTGTTGATTTTATTTTACATATTGATGCCCACTTGGCTGAATTAGTTGCCAATTATGGTGACTGGGTATATGGGATCTTATTTTTAATCGTATTTTGTGAAACGGGGCTGGTGGTTACACCGTTCCTGCCGGGAGACTCACTGCTATTTGTAGCAGGAGCGCTGTCGGCATTGGATTCTAACGATCTTAACGTACATATTATAGCTGCATTGATAATTGCCGCTGCAATTATTGGGGATGCTATAAACTATACTATTGGTCGTGTTTTCGGTGAGAAACTGTTCAATAATCCAAATTCCCGGATTTTCCGTCGCAGCTATCTGGAGAAAACTCATCAGTTTTATGAGAAGCATGGCGGAAAAGCGATAATTCTGGCGCGGTTTGTGCCAATCATCCGAACATTTGCTCCATTCGTTGCCGGAATGGGAAAAATGTCTTACCGACATTTTGCTGCATATAATGTTATTGGGGCATTGATATGGGTATTATTGTTCACTTATGCCGGTTATTTATTCGGTGACATGCCGATTATCCAACAGAATCTGAAATTATTGATTGTTGCAATCATATTTATTTCTATTCTGCCAGGTGTGATTGAAATCTGGCGTCATCGCCGGGCGACATCTAAAAAAGCGTCAGATAATAATTAGATGTCACTAAATGATAGATAGTCACAAACAGGTTTGAGCAGTTTTTTATCCACTCTGTTATAGCATTGTGGTTTAATGGCACGTAAAACAAAAGCTGGCTTATACCGAGGAAATGCAACCCACGTTATAGGCCAGAATCAGACGGAAAGGTTCATTAATGAGCTGGATTGAAAAGATTCTAAACAAAAGCAAAATCATGCAAACTCGCAAGGCAAATATCCCTGAAGGAGTTTGGACTAAATGCGACAGTTGCAGTCAGGTGCTTTATCGCGCTGAATTAGAGCGTAACCTCGAAGTGTGTCCAAGATGTGACCACCATATGAAAATTTCTGCCCGCCAGCGTTTGCAGTCATTTTTGGATGAGGGAAGTACAACAGAGTTAGGCAGCGAATTAGAGCCTAAAGATATCCTGAAATTCCGCGATATCAAAAAATATAAAGATCGCCTGGCAGCAGCTCAGAAGCAGACTCAGGAAAAAGATGCCCTAGTCGTCATGAAAGGCTTGTTACATGATATGCCGGTTGTAGCGGGCGCATCTGAGTTTAACTTTATGGGCGGTTCAATGGGTTCGGTTGTCGGCGCTCGTTTTGTGCGTGGCGTTGAACAGGCACTGGAAGATAACTGCCCGTTTATCTGCTTTGTCTCCAGCGGTGGAGCGCGTATGCAGGAATCACTGATGTCACTGATGCAGATGGCAAAAACCAGTGCTGCATTAGCGAAAATGCAGGATCGTGGCTTACCTTATATTTGTGTTCTGACTAACCCGACGTTTGGTGGTGTGACTGCAAGTATGGGTATGCTGGGTGACATTAATATTGCAGAGCCTAAGGCATTGATCGGTTTTGCTGGCCCACGGGTTATCGAGCAGACCGTACGTGAGAAATTACCGGAAGGTTTCCAGCGCAGTGAATTCCTGCTGGAAAAAGGTGCGATTGATATGATCATGCGCCGTCCGGAAATGAGAGAAAGAATTGCCAGTATGCTTGCCATGATGACTCATCAGCCACATCCCGAGGCGAAAAAAGAGGTAACAGAAATTGTTGCCGAACCTGCTGACGTCGAAGTTGACATAAACATCAACCCTAATAAAGAAGATGTCTGATACTTTACAAATTCCTCAAGCCACATCGTCACTGACGATGTGGCTTTCCTACCTTGGAAACCTGCACTCGAAAGCGATTGATATGGGGCTTGAGCGTATCGGTACGCTTGCCGATAAACTGGATTTATTACATCCGGCTCCTAAAGTCATTACAGTATCCGGTACCAATGGTAAGGGCACAACCTGTCATACCCTTGAATCCATTCTTCTGGCTGCGGGCCTGAAAGTCGGGGTTTACAGCTCCCCACATCTGGTGCGCTATACCGAGCGGGTACGTATTCAGGGTAATGAACCAACAGAGCAGGATTTTTGCCGTGTATTTGCCGGTATTGAATCTCAGCGTGGTGATATCTCCTTAACCTATTTTGAGTATGGAACACTGGCGGCATTGCAGCTCTTCAAAGAAGCTGATCTTGACGTTGTGATCCTCGAAGTGGGGCTGGGAGGTCGTCTAGATGCCACTAATATTGTCGATGCAGATATTGCCGCTATTACCAGCATTGCACTGGATCATACGGATTGGCTTGGCGCGGATCGTGAACATATCGGGCGCGAAAAAGCGGGTATTTTCCGTCATGGCCACTTTGCTGTCGTTGGTGAGCCGGATATGCCTCATTCCATTGCTGATGTTGCCGATGAACTGGGAGCAAAATTATTCTGCCGGGGTAAAGACTGGGATTTTGCCCAAGAAAAAGAAAGCTGGCACTGGCGCACAGTTGATAGACAATTTAATTCGTTGCCGATCCCTAACCTGCCATTAGCTAATGCTGCAACTGCACTGGGCGTTATTCATTGTCTGTTACAGCAGAATGATAAAGTCAGTCAGGCGATTGATGAACAGGCTATTCATGATGGCCTGAAGCGTGCCCAGTTACCGGGGCGTTTTCAAATCATCGGGGAAAAGCCGCGTATCATTCTGGATGTGGCACATAATCCCCATGCAGCCGGATATCTGGCACAAAAACTGGCGGAGTTATCCCGTCCGCAGGGCAGTAAGGTTCGGGGTGTTGTCGGCATGTTGCAGGATAAGGACATCGCGGGAACACTGGCCTGTCTTAGCGGGCAAATTGACGAATGGTATTGTGCATCACTACATGAACTTCGTGGTGCGGAAGCGGCTGTACTGGCTGAACACCTACCTGATGCCCGGATATTTCCGGACGTTGAACAGGCATGGCATCAGGCTATGGAAGAGGCATCAGAGCGGGATATTATCGTGGTCTGTGGTTCTTTCCATACGGTCGCTCATGTTATGGAGTCATTGGAGGAGATGAAGGGACGTGGCAAGTAAATTTCAAAATCGCTTAGTCGGAACCATCGTTCTTGTGGCACTAAGTGTCATCGTGCTGCCGATGCTGCTGGACGGCGATAAGAAATACAATGAGGAAAAATTCGCTTCTATACCATTAGTGCCTAAGCCGGGTGATGAAGAGAATATTGATTCGATTCCGCCACTGACACAAAGTATGCCGTCTGCACCTCCGGAAGGGGCTGCAGAGGCAATGCAGACACAAGTTCAGGAGCCGCAGCAAGATACGGATACATTTTTCGACTCTTCAACCCCGGAATCAGTACCTGAGCCACCGGCAGCAACAGTAAAAGACACCGGAGAACAGGCAAAACCTGATCTTTCTGTTATTCCTAAAACAGAAACCAAACCGCAGGTTAAGGTAGAGAACCGCACTGAAAGCCAGCCGGAAGTGAAACCCCGTGCTGCTGAACAAGCACCGCAGGCCGTTGCTTATGTTGTGCAGCTTGGGGCATTAAAAAATGCGGATAAAGTGAATGAAATTGTGGCTAGGCTACGTCTTTCAGGGCATCAGGTCTATACAGTTCCTTCTTCGGCAGTACAAGGCCAGTTAACCCGGATTTATGTCGGGCCGAATGCATCAAAACAGGCTTTGGGGTCTATTTTGCCTGAACTGAGAGAATTAACCGGCTTACAGGGGCAAATTAAAAATTACACGCCATAACATCATGCTCTTACATGCTGGGCTACAACCCGCCGTGAAAGATCCGGAACCCTTCATAATGCACATAGCTTGTACAGGCAGATATGAACGGTTCCTTAAATTATTTTTAATAGCAGAGTGATAAATCTGCTACGCAAACGTTTTCGTTTTCTGTTAGAATGCGCCCGACCTGAAAGTCGGGAGCCTGTTTTGGATTAAAATATGGTCTGGATAGATTATACAATTATTGCCATTATTGGTTTCTCTGCACTGGTCAGCCTGATTAGGGGCTTTGTTCGTGAGGCACTTTCACTGATCACTTGGGGATGTGCTTTCTTTGTTGCAAGCCACTTCTATACTTATCTGGCGGTTTATTTTACCCGTCTTGGCGATGAGCTGGTGCGCAATGGGGTAGCGATTGCTATTTTATTCATTGCAACACTGATTGTTGGTGCAGTAGTAAATTATGTGATTGGTTCACTTGTTCAGCGAACAGGCTTATCAGGTACTGATCGGGTTCTGGGGATCTGTTTCGGGGCGTTGCGTGGTGTGTTAATCGTTTCTGCCATTTTATTTATTGCAGACTCATTTACTCCGCTTCCCCAAAGTGCGGACTGGAAACAGTCGCAGTTGATCCCTCAGTTCAGTCAAATTATCAGGTGGTTTTTTGACTACCTGCAAAACGCGTCGAGTTTCCTACCGGAGAAATAGCCTTCTCCGCCTGACTGATGAGGAAAGACTACATGTGCGGTATTGTTGGTATCGTTGGTTTTACATCGGTTAACCAGTCGATTTATGATGCATTGACGGTGCTTCAGCACCGTGGACAGGATGCAGCAGGTATTGCGACTATTGATGGTAACAATGAATTCCGTTTACGTAAGGCCAATGGTTTGGTTAAAGATGTGTTTGAAACAAAACACATGTTACGTTTACAAGGAACAATCGGAATTGGGCATGTCCGTTACCCGACAGCGGGGAGTTCCAGTGCTTCTGAAGCCCAGCCTTTTTATGTGAACTCACCTTTTGGTATCACATTGGCACATAACGGCAATCTGACAAACGCACCGGAACTGAAAAAAAGTCTGTTTGAAAATGCCCGCCGTCACGTCAACACAACGTCTGATTCTGAAATCCTGCTGAATATTTTTGCCGATGAGTTAACACAATTTCCGCATTTCCCATTAGAACCTGATGATATTTTTGCGGCAGTTGCGGCAATGCACCAGAAAATCCGGGGTGCTTATGCCTGTGTCGCGATGATTATCGGGCATGGTTTAGTGGCTTTCCGTGATCCGAACGGGATCCGGCCTCTGGTATTAGGGAAACGTACACTGGCAGATGGCCGCAGTGAATATATGGTGGCATCGGAAAGTGTGGCACTGGATACCTTAGGGTTTGAGTTCCTGCGGGATGTCGCTTCAGGTGAGGCTATTTATATTACTGAGCAGGGGCAATTATTTACTCGCCAGTGTGCAGAAACCCCCTCATTAACTCCCTGCCTGTTCGAATTTGTTTACCTTGCCCGCCCAGATTCCTTTATAGATAAAATTTCCGTCTATAACGCCCGGTTACGGATGGGAAGAAAGCTAGGGGAAAAAATAGCCCGCGAATGGGAAGATTTACAAATAGACGTTGTTATCCCTATTCCTGAAACTTCCTGCGATATAGCACTGGAAATCGCCCATATTCTGGATAAACCTTATCGTCAGGGGTTCGTTAAAAACCGTTATGTCGGGCGTACCTTCATTATGCCCGGCCAGCATGAACGCCGTAAATCAGTGCGGCGTAAACTGAATGCCAACCGTGCTGAATTCCGTGGCAAAAACGTTTTACTGGTGGATGATTCTATTGTCCGTGGTACAACGTCGGAGCAAATTGTGGAACTGGCCCGGGAAGCTGGCGCTAAAAAAGTCTATTTTGCTTCGGCTGCTCCTGAAGTCCGCTTCCCGAATGTCTACGGAATCGACATGCCAAATGCTAATGAATTGATAGCGCACGGTCGTGAAGTTAATGAAATTCGCCAGCTGATTGGTGCTGATGCCCTGATATATCAGGATCTTTCTGATTTAATCGCAGCGATGCATGAAGAAAACCCGGATATTGAAAAATTTGAATGTTCAGTTTTTGACGGTATCTATGTCACGAAAGATATTGATCAGACTTATCTCGATTATCTGGAAAACCTGCGTAAAGATGATGCCATGAAATTACAGGGACAGAGCGAAATCGAGAGCCTGGAAATATATAATGAAGGATAATAACACTCCTATACACAATGGATTTCAAGATGCATCGCGGCGGCAAGGGAGTTCATCCCCGGGAGCATAGATAACTATGTGACTGGGGTGAGCGAGTGCAGCCAACAAAGAGGCAACTTGAAAGACGAAGTGTATATCATTGAGTTATTTCCGGTATTACTGAGGAGCACATGAAAAAACTGATCGTCGGTCTGACAGGGGCAAGTGGTGCAATTTATGGCATTCGGCTACTACAGGTTTTACAATCTGTAGAGGGCATTGAAACACATCTGATAATCAGCCAGTCAGCCCGGCAAACACTGGCACTGGAGACAGACTACACTTTGCGTGAAGTGCAGTCCCTTGCTGATGTGGTACATGATAACCGTGACATTGCCGCCTCTATCTCTTCGGGATCATTTAAGACATCAGGGATGGTGATCTTACCTTGTTCCATCAAAACATTATCGGGCATTGTGCATAGCTATACGGATGGCCTAATCACCCGTGCTGCCGATGTTGTTTTGAAAGAAGGGCGTAAACTGGTGCTGGGAGTCAGGGAAACGCCATTACATTTGGGGCATTTAAGGTTAATGACTCAGGCCGCTGAAATAGGGGCAGTAATTATGCCGCCAGTACCTGCATTTTATCATCGGCCTGAATCTGTTCAGGATATTGTCGACCAGACAGTCAACCGTGTGCTTGATCAGTTTGATATCGACCTGCCAGCGGATCTATTTAATCGTTGGCAGGGAGCAAAATCTGTCAATATTTAACATATCAGTATTTAAAACGTCAGCGTTCAATACTGCCTGACGTTTTCCGTCAGTAAATGTTTTAAGGCTTCTTCTAATTCAAAATAGCGGAAGCCGAATCCGGCTTCTTCCAGCCGCTTCGGTATCGCCTGTTGCCCGCCTAATACCAGTGCTGCGGCTTCTCCCATAACTATTTTTAATACAAAAGCAGGGATCCTGAACACAGCAGGGCGATGCAGTACTTTTGCCAGTATTGCGCTGAACTGATCATTATGAACAGGGTAGGGCGCGGTCATATTGAAAGGGCCCTCCAGCTCAGGAGAGATCAACAGATAGTAAATACCATTGACCATATCATCAATATGGATCCACGGCATATATTGCCTGCCATCCCCTATAGCTCCCCCAAGCCCTAAACGGAACATAGGCAGCATTTTACTAAGAGCACCTCCCTGACTTGCCAGCACAATACCTGTTCTCAGCAAACATACCCGGGTTTTTTCACTTTTAGCCTGTAAGGCCAGTTTCTCCCAGCGTTCACAGAGTTGGTGGGAAAATTCATCATGGGGAGGCTCATCTTCTGATACAACGGACTGCCCTTGATCGCCATAATAGCCGACGGCTGAACCGGAAATAAAAACAGAAGGAGGAGACTCACCTGTTCTTATCAGCGCACTTAATTTTTCGGTCAGTTCCCAGCGGCTCTGGCAGAGTTTATCTTTTTGTTTTGGTGTCCATCGCTTATCTACAATAGGCTCACCGGCAAGATTGATAACTGCATCAAAGCCATCCAGAGTGTTCCGGTCATTCAATGTCGTCCAGCATTCCACCTGATCACTAAATAAAGAATAAACTTTTTGTGGAGACCGGCTCAGAACAGTGATGGAGTGGGAGAGTGAAAGTAATTGATAGACTAACCGTCGGCCTATCAGTCCAGTTCCCCCTGTAACTAAAATATGCATAACCACTCCTTGTGAACAAAGCAAAAGCGGGTATATCAGGGATCTCTCAGGCACACCAGCTAGGCGGTATCCTGAAAACGTAAAGTATAGTCAATGACTGACTATAGCAAGGGATGATGTACGCAGCAGCGAGATATGCTGTTATCTGCTATCGACATCAAGTTTTCAGATGAAAAATTCACGTGGATAAATAATTAGGCCCGGTAGATTTCGGGCAACTTCACGGCGACAAAGAAGCGACAAACTCATCGGGAACGAATGTGACCAGCCAAAGACAGGTCTTCGGTGAAAGGCAGGAGCCTTTCATTAGTCCCCGATAGCATAAATTATGTTACCGGGGGAAACTCAGATACAAAGAATCAGTTTGGAGAGCTTACTTATTGTAGACGGCCTGCGTGGCAGGACGCTGGCTGATTTTTTCTAACCATTTTTCTACAGCGGGATAATCCTGCAAATTAATTTTTTGATATTCATAGCAATACGCCCACGGATAAGTAGCAATATCCGCGATACTGTATTCATTGCCGCCGAGATAAGGTGTTTTTTCCAGCTGAGTATTCAGTACTTTGTATAGCCGCTGAGTTTCTGTTACATAGCGATTTATTGCGTAGGGAACAACTTCAGGCGCATAGCGGTTAAAGTGATGATTCTGTCCGAGCATCGGGCCGAATCCCCCAATCTGCCAGAATAGCCACTGTAATTGCCGGATACGTTCCCGTTCATTCTGGCTCAATAGTTTCCCGGTTTTTTCCGCCAGATAGAGCAAAATAGCACCTGATTCGAAGAGCGATAAGGGTTCTCCTCCATCGGCAGGTTGATGGTCGACAATAGCAGGGATTTTATTATTGGGTGAAATGGCGAGAAACTCTGGCGTGAACTGTTCATTGGCGCTTATATCGATGGGATAAATCGTATAAGGGAGGCCCACTTCTTCAAGAAACAGCGCGATTTTATGGCCATTAGGTGTAGGAGCATAGTATAGGTCTATCATATAACCTCTAGTAATAATAATGTTAGGATTAATGTTAGATTTATTACATTACCATTGTTCCTGTTTGACTGTAAAATTCCATCGAAGCAAAAGTCGGCATATATATTATTTAGTAAAGGTTTGAAGATGACTCAAGAAAAATCAGTAGATATTGAGTGGGTTGATATTGTCAATGAAGAAAATGAAGTCATCGCGCAGGCAACCCGTGAGCAAATGCGTAATCAAAACCTGAGGCATCGGGCAACTTATATTGTTGTACATGATGGCATGGGGAAAATTCTGGTTCAGCACCGTACAGAAACAAAAGATTTTTACCCCGGCAAACTGGATGCAACTGCGGGTGGCGTGGTCACGATGGGAGAGCATCTGCTTGAATCAGCCCGTCGTGAAGCAGAGGAAGAACTGGGAATTGCGGGAATTCCTTTTGCTGAACATGGCATCTTCTATTATGAAGAAGAAATTTGCCGTATATGGGGAGGATTGTTCAGTTGTGTCAGCCGTGGGCCATTCGCATTACAGGAAGACGAGGTTTCTGCGGTTTACTGGTTATCACCGGAAGAAATTACAGCCCGATGTGATGAATTTACGCCAGATTCTCTGAAAGCCCTCTCTCTATGGCTGTCACGTAATAAAGATCTATCCTGATCCAATAAATATTCCCTTTTCATTGCGTATATACACAATGAATTTCAAGATGCGTTGCGGCGGCAAGGGAGTGAACCCCGGGAGCATAGATAACTATGTGACTGGGGTGAGTGAGCGCAGCCAACAAAGAGGCAACTTGAAAGACGAAGTGTATAAGCAGAATGGAGCCAGAATGCTTAATTCTGCTTAGCAAAATCTGATGTTAACTCCCGCTAAATACCGGCAGGAATGCAACATATTATTCCCAGTAACCTTTACCAGCACTTTCGCCGTCTGTTGTGCCTTTTCCAAAACCTTCAAAATGACCAATTACACTAAAACCATTCCAAAACTGCATACTGCCCGCAAAAAATGTTACAGCAGAAGTATAGGCTGTTCCGTTTTTATAGAGAAAGTCAATCTCATCAGAAAGTTCTAAGGATCATATTTGATAAACAAAAAATCTTATTTTAAATGCTAAATTATAACTCGTGGTTTTATCTGATAATGTTCTTTCTCAGATTTTATCTATACCTTTTAATCTTTCCTTTAACAGTTCAGAGAGAAAGCCAGATGTTTTTTATTTCCATTCATTAAGTCATATTTTATTCACCATATCCTCCTGATATTTTTTATTTATCACATATTAATTAATCTTTTTTTGTGTCTAAATGGTGTTATTTTATTGTTTTTTAAAGAATAACCCGTGGTTTTTCTTAAGCTAAAGTAATTTTTTAAATTGAAACAATAATGGATTAAAGGTATACCAATACCCTGTTACGTAAAACGTTAGTCGTTTATCTTTATAGCGGCAAACATTATAAAATTTATAATGAAGAAAATAATAAATATACTTAATATAGGCTTCGTCTTTTAGGTCAGATTCATTAGGGGAGTGTTATGGCTTCATTGAATCACGAAACACATCTGACAATGGCCGATTTTTACAATGCCATTGTGCGTACCTTTATTGATGTCACCATCGTTGGCGGAATTTATTTTTTCCTGTGTGGTTTACAGGGAGAAGCGCCTTCAGCCAGTGTTTATCTTATTATTTACCCTTTAGTTTCGATTGTTACAGTTTCTTTTGAGATTATATTTGATAATGTCAAATCTGTTCCGGATAAATATAGTCATCAGACTCTATCAAATAATATTAAAAATTCAGGTGTCCTGATAAACAAGAATGGCAGTGTTTATCGGCTATGGGGATTGATTACCCTTTATGCCTTTATGTTTTATATTATACTGATCCTGCCATTTTGTTTTTTATTACAGAGTATTTCTATTTCGTCACAATTAAATATTTGGTTAGCATTAACTGGCAGTTTTTTATTGATATCACTTTCAAGTTGTTTCATTGTATCCAGACTTAAACATTACGCTATTGAACTATATGGCCAGTTATTCTCCGCTAAAAAAGGTGAAGTAAAAAAAGAAGACAGTGATTCTCATATAATATTTAATTATTTTTTACCCTGGGCAATTATTGGTGCTGCGATTGCAGGTTTATTGGCATATGGTTATTTTCGTGCCGAGAGTGGTAATTTTACCGATGTAATTACCGTTTCAATGGTAGCCTTCAGTGCAGGCGGAACATCTTATATTATTTCTTTATGGATAGCTTATGTAACACAAAAACAATCTATCCTCGATATTAAAGCAAATTTATTACATTTTGAAAAAGATGATAAGCTTGATGAATACTCAATGTATTTTCTCATTCATCTCTTCAGTGGTGGTGTCATAACATTAATTTTTATTGCGTCTAAATTTTTATCGATTGAGCATTTTTCTCTGATACAAATCATCGTTATTGAAACACTTGCCGGAGCAGCGGCTGCTGTAGCGGGTTCATTAGCCGGATTATTAAGAGGAAGATCAAAAACGTTATCCTAAAAAGTTTAATTAATATTTTTGTCAGAATATCTTGCTAATCTATTTTGGCTGCGGGTATTTGAATACATATTCGAAAATATACTCAATAGATTGAGAATGGTATTCCTGATAGCAGTGAAAACACTCAATACAGTGCATGAGATATGCGCTGGATATGGGATTGCTTTATTCAGAACGCGAGGGATGTATGTCCAGGACATATTTTTTGCATGACAGAAAAATTAATGGAGATATTGCGATTGTCGGGATGGCAACTCATTTCCCTGATGCTCCGAATTTATATCAATTCTGGGAAAACATCATAGGTAAAAAGGATTCGCTGATCGATATCACGGAGATGTCAAAAGAAGAATATTGGAAAAAAGAAGACTTTTATCATCCAGACCCGACAGTCACTGATAAAACTTATGGTCATCGAGCCGGTTTTGTGCCAGCGATTGATTTTGATCCGGTAGAATTCAAAATTCCTCCCGCTATTCTTGATTCACTCAGTACCGCTCAGTTATTTGCCTTGTATGTGGCTAAACAGGCAATGCAGGATGCTGGCTTGCTGGATCAGCAAAACAGTAAAACTGACCGTGATCGTATTGGTGTGATTTTAGGCGGTGGCGGCAACGGCAATACATCATTTTCGCTGGCTGCCCGCCAGCAGGCACCTTATCTGCGTGAAATCATGACAAAGGCAGGTCTTTCCGAAGAAGTCGCGGATGAAATTATTGAACGTGCGCACGGAATGTATCTGGAATGGAACGAAGACAGTTTTCCGGGATTTTTGGGTAATGTGGCCTGCGGCAGGATCGCCAGTTATTTTGATCTTGGCGGAACATCCTATATGGTGGATGCGGCTTGTGCCAGTAGTCTTGCCGCAATCAAGGCCGCTATCGGGGAATTACATTCAGGTAGCTGTGATGCTGTCTTAACGGGCGGCGTCAATCTGGAAAACTCCATTTTTTCTTTCCTGTGTTTCAGTAAAACACCTGCTTTATCGAGAAATAACGTATCCCGGCCCTTCGATCAGAGTGCTGATGGCATGATGCTGGGGGATGGTGTGGGAATGTTGGTGTTAAAGCGCCTTGAAGATGCAGAGCTGGATGGCGACAAAATCTATGCAGTCATAAAATCCGTTGAAGCCTCCAGTGATGGCCGTGCAAAAAGTATTTTTGCCCCCCGTCTGGAAGGGCAGGTAAAAGCGCTGAAACGGGCTTATGCCAGTGCAGGTATTATGCCGGCTGATATTCAGCTCGTTGAAGCACATGGCACCGGTACAGCTTCCGGTGATGATACTGAACTCAAGAGCTTGCACGCGGTCTTTGGGGAATCTCAGCTTCCGCCGAAATCGGTGGCAATCGGCAGTATCAAATCCCAGATTGGGCATACCCGTTGCGCCGCTGGTGCTGCTTCTATGATCAAAGTGGCACTGGCATTACACCATAAGGTATTACCACCCACAATTAATGTGGAAAAACCGACAGATTTGCTGATGTCGGAAACCAGCCCGTTCTATGTCAACAGTGAATCCAGACCGTGGCTACGTTCGGTCAGAAATGCGCCACGCCGGGCGGCGCTGAGTGCATTTGGTTTCGGCGGAACTAACTTTCATGCCATTCTGGAAGAATACGAGAAACAGGCAAATGGGCGTTATCGGCTGAATGAATCCCCCTGGGTTGTGCTGCTTAAAGGGGAAAACCCCGCTGAATTACTTACGCAGTGTGAAGCCACATTATCCCTCTTTACCCGTGATTCAGCGGAAAATGCCATCCGCAGGCATCTTGAACAACAGGATATTGATAATTTACAGCGGCATCAGGCCAGAATACTGTTCGTTTCTCAGTCCATAGAACAAACGGTGGAACTGCTTTCCACTGCGATCAGGCAATTACAGAAAAACAGCACAGAAGGCTGGGAACACCCTCACGGGATTTATTATCAGCCTGAAGGAAAAATGCTGGATGGCAGAATCGTTGCCCTGTTTCCGGGTCAGGGTTCGCAATATGTCAATATGGCGCGGGATATTGCTAATGATTACCCTGAAATGCGTCAGGCACTGGAAGTGCTGGATGATATTGCCGTCAGTGAATCAGGTCACGAATTATCCCCGATCATTTACCCTGTTCCGGCTTTCTCAGATGAAGAATATGCCGGACAGCAGCAGCGGCTGACAGATACCGCTAATGCTCAGCCTGCATTGGGTGCAGTCAGTGCCGGTTATTTCAATATATTGGGAAATATGGGATTCAGGCCTGATTTTGTGGCCGGTCACAGCTATGGTGAGGTAACGGCACTTTGGGCAGCGGGCGTCCTTTCCGACAAAGATTTCCATCGGATTTCCCTTGCCAGAGGCAGGGCCGCCGCATCAGCGAGTCAGCTTTGTGGTACAGGTTCTGATGCCGGTGCGATGCTGGCGGCATCATTACCTCATGACCGGCGTGGAGAAATACTCCACCGTTATACAGACGTTATTATTGCCAATGATAACTCTGAACAGCAGGTCGTCTTCGGAGGAGATACTGCTCAGATTAATCAGCTACATAATGAATTGAAAACACAGGGCATTCATTGCCGTATTCTGCCGGTATCTGCCGCTTTCCATACCCGGTTTATCCAGCCTGCTTATCAGCCTTATCGTGAATATCTGGCGGATATTAACTTCCAGTCACCGGAGTGCCAGTTATTTTCCAGTGCAACGGCAGAACCTTATAGCCATTCACCTCAGCTGATCAAAGAATTACTGGCAGAGCAGCTGATAAAACCCGTCCAATTCCGCCAGACCATAGAAGCCATCTACCAACAAGGAGGGCGTTTATTTGTTGAATTTGGGCCAAAAGGCGTTCTGGGCAAACTCGTGTCCGATATTCTGAAAAATCGGCAGCACACTGTAATTTCAACTAACCCCACCGATAAAGGGGAGGAGAGATTACAGCTTGCCCGTGTTCAGGCCCGGTTATTGGCAGAAGGTGTAAAACTGCGGGATATCAACCGGTATGTCCGTATTCAGCCTGTGGAAGAAGAAAAGAATAGACGTCTGACGTTCAGATTAAGTGGCGGTTTCTTCCTGTCTGAAAAAAATAAAGCCCGGCGTCAGCACGCATTACGTGTTGGCGATCATGCTGTTGTTGAGCGGTTTATCGCAGGATCTTTGCCCGTACAGGCAGAAGTTGAAAGTCCCCCTGTTTATGAAGTTGAAAGTAGAGTCGAAGTTATCGCTGAAAGTGATCTTAAAAGCGAGATTGAAACCGAGATTGAAACCGAAAAAGTGGTAGAGCATAACCAGCCCGTTTCAGCCGAATTTATCCGACAGAACGTACTGACAATTATTCAAAAACGAGATAACCCTATGGAACAGAATAATAAAATAAGTGAAAGCCTGAATGCCGACACACTAAATGAACTGTTGCAGGCCCAGCAAGTGATGAGCCAACTACATCAGCAATTCCAGACAAATCAGAAAGAATATATTCAGTTGCTGAGTATGTTGCTGGAAAAACAATACAGTTTGATGGAAACCTGCCGGGATCATCAGAATCTGCCAGTGATGCTCTCCAGCCTGAGTCAGAGTGTTCAATTGTTGGATAAAAATCTTGAACTGTACCATACCAATCACGAGCGTTATTTTATGACTCAGCAGAGCCTGTTCCAGTCCGGACAGGTAACTTCTGCTATGTCATTATCATCTATGTCACCATCGCCTAAGTCATCACTATCGGTGAGCCATGTAACACCGCCTACAGTGAAATACTCTGCTCCGGTTACGCCTGTGGCACCAATTTCGACAGCAATGACGAACATCCATTCAGCCGAAAAAATGGAAGAGATTGTGGCTGTACGTCCAGTCGTGCCGGAAATGCCTGAATTGCCTGCAACCGAGGAAATGCCGGTTGCGCCGATGGTATCAATGACCGCTTCTGAACCTGCCAATGAGCCGGTTAAACCAGAGCCGGAACCGGCTGAAATCAAAGTAAAAACACAAAAACTCACTCCGGAAATAGAAAAACTGGTCAGGCGTCTTGATCAGATCACCATAGAAAACATTATCAGCCAACTGGTAAATATCGTCAGTGAAAGAACGGGTTATCCGCAAGATATGATCAGCCCTGAAATGGATCTGGAAGCCGATTTGGGGATTGATTCCATCAAACGGCTGGAAATTTTTGGCGCAATGTTTGATGCCTTCTCGGCAAATCTGGAGTTGTACGGTGAAACATCAAGAAATAAAGATCTGGAAAACTTCGAAGTCGATTCACTGAGTACTATCGCCAGAATGAGTAGTTTCTTCAGGGAGATGGTCGATGAAGCGATTAATGCCTTATATAGCAGGGAGAACGGTCCCGAATCAGTGCAATCTCCAACACTGACAGAAAACCATCCTGCTGAAAAGCAGCAGAAAGAAATGAAAGAAATGGTGACGGACAGAGGCGAGAAATCAGATAAATTACGCTCTCTGGGGTTCGTTACATCAACGACATCATCTGCGAGTGCCAATGTAAAAAAGCAGTTGGCTGAATCGCAACGGATAGAGACCTCTGCGGTTCAGCCTGTACTGAATCATCACACTGTATTGAATAAAGAAGCACCGAACAAAGAAACTGAAAAAGACCCTTTTGCTGCCTCGCCGGTTTCCCGTTTTGCCGTGGTGAAACAGGCATTGCCGAAGCCGGAGCGTTTGCAGGATGTTTTTGCATCCCCGAAATGCTGGCTGATCGTCGATGAAGCAACAGCCGGATCGACTTGTGCGAATACTTGTGCGAATACTTGTGCGAATAGTATTGCTGAGTCATTGAAAACGCAGGGCCAAAGGGTCGTCATTATGTCACTGAGGCGGGATCAGGCATTAATGAGCGATGAATCGCTACTGGATGCCGCCCTGACAGATATTGAACGGCAACATGGCCCTATTGACGGCGTTATCTATTTACAGGCGGTCAAACAGCCAGTTAAGGGGCTGACTGATGTATTCAGTGAGCAGGATTATCGTTCAGTTGAGACAACTTTTCTGCTGGCTAAACGCCTGCAAGGGAGCCTTACCGGTGATGGGAAAAGATCGGGGTATTTCATGGTGATTATGCGGGGGGACGGTGAACTGCTGACCTCCGGCCGTGAGTACTTACCTGTCGTTTCTGCGGGTATCACCGGGCTGACAAAATCGCTGAACATTGAATGGGCTAATGTTTTCTGCCGGACAGTAGACATTGATGCCAGAGTCAAAGACAGCGATGTGGCAAAAATAGTGATGGAAGAGCTTCAGGACAGCCGGACTGAAATGGGTGAAATCGGGCGTGGCGTGAATAATGAACGCATGACATTAGCCCTGAGGGAAGAAAAAGCACTCTCAGTGGCTCCTGAGATGCAGGTCAGTCCCCGTGATGTTCTGGTTGTCACCGGAGGTGCCCGCGGCATAACTGCACACTGTATTACTGAACTGGCAAAACAGAGTCAGGCGGCGTTTATCCTGCTTGGGCGTACTGATATTACCGCACCGTTGCCGGTATGGTCAGCAGGTAAAACAACCCTGTCTGAACGTAAAGCTGCGGCCATTGATTACCTTCAGGAACAAGGTATTCAGCCGACTCCGGTTAAAGTGAATAACATGCTAAGCCGCCTGATCCATATTGATGAGATTAATGCCACATTACAGGCGATCAGGCAGGCGGGGGCACGGGCAATATATCTGCATTGTGATATTACTGTGCCGGAGCAAGTAAAAACTGCACTGGAGAAAGCACAGCAGCAATTCGGTCAGATAACGGGATTGATTCACGGTGCCGGTAATCTGGCGGATAAGCGGATCGAAAAGAAAACGCTGGCCGATCTACATTCAGTTTTTCATGCCAAAGTCAGAGGGCTTGAAAATGTGTGTCGCGCAATAGACTGCACATCCCTGCGCCATATCATCCTGTTTTCATCCGTTGCCGGATTTTTTGGTAATGCCGGGCAGACTGATTACTCGCTGGCGAATGAAATACTGAATAAATTTGCTTACCTGCCGTTTCGGAACAAAAACAAACAGATAATCCGTTCAGTGAACTGGGGGCCGTGGGATGGTGGAATGGTCAGCGATGTGCTTAAGCGGGCCTATAAAGCTCAGAATATGGTGATTATCCCGCTTGAAGAAGGAGTACAGCGTTTTGTCCGTGAGTTCTTCGACTCCCGCTCACGCCAGATTACTATTGGTGGAAGAATGTATATGGCCCCGAAAAAAATGACACCATGATATTTCAACCGATTTCAAGGTGCGTCGTAGTGGTAAATTAATGCAGCCGACAAAAAAGCACCTTGAAAGACGAAGTGTATAGCAAAAAATAATTATGGCTTGTGAATAATAAAACAATATACCTGAGCGAAAATATCCGCTCAGGGAAACGCTATCATATTAAGGAGTCTCTCCTTTATGGAACATATTGCTATTATTGGAGTCGGATGTTTATTTCCCGGCGCGGATACCCCTGAAAAATACTGGGATAATCTATTGCATGAAAAAGATTGTTCCACTCCTTTATCAGCTCAGGAATTAGGTGTTGATCCGGCCTGTTATTATTCTTCTGAAGCGGCTAAACCTGACACAATTAATTATATTAATAATGGTCATGTTCGTGATTTTCATTTTGATGGCAAAGGTTATCATTTGCCGGAAGAAGAATTAAATACACTGGATGATCTATTTAAATGGACAATTTATGCCGCAGATCAGGCATTAAATGACAGTGGCTATCGACAGCATAAAAATATTTTGCAAAAAACCGGGTTAATTCTTGGCAGTATCGGTATGCCGACTCACTCCACTAAACAATTAATGAATCCGTTTTATCACAAAATATTACAGCCTTATATCAGAGAATTAATTGGGCAACCGGATTTTAAGTTTAATCAATTCTGGCCTCAGGCTAATCATTCTGAGCAGAATTTAATAACCGGTGGCTATAACGCCACAATTGCTGCATTAGCATTAGGGCTGGCCGGGCCTCGGTATTGCCTTGATGCCGCCTGTGCATCGGCATTGTATGCCATCCAACTGGGAGCGGATTATCTTCTCAGTCACAAGGCTGACATGATGTTGGTTGGCTCAATCTGCCATGTGGATCATATTTATATCGATCACGGATTTAATATATTGCAGGTTTTTCCGGAAAAAGGAGATTCCATTCCTTTTGATAAATCATCCAAAGGGGTAAAAGCCGGTGAAGGTATTGGCGTTATAGCAATTAAACGTTACTCCGATGCGGTTCGTGATAACGATAAAATCTATGGAGTGATTGAAGCCATTGGGTTATCTAATGATGCTGGTACTAAACATTTGTTGGTGCCGGATCAACAGGGACAAAATATTGCACTGGAGCGTGCCTATCAGAACTGTCTGCGGGAAATTGATTACATTGAATGTCATGCCACCGGCACCAATATCGGCGATCAAATCGAACTGTCAACGATTGAAGCCTTTTTTGGTGGCAGTAAAAATGCTGATGAAAGTGAAAACATTCCATTAATTGGTGCTAATAAAGCCATCAATGGCCACATGCTGACAGCATCAGGTATGGGCAGTCTGCTGAAAGTGCTGTTAGCCATGCAGCATAATCTGATCCCCGCCACGCCACGGGTTAATCAACTGGTATCGACACCGCAGGGCAAGCTTAATATCAGTCATATCGTACGGCAGGCGAGACCCTGGCCTGAGCGTCATCGCCCCAAAAGGGCCGGTATTAATGCTTTTGGTTTTGGTGGTGTCAACGGGCATATGGTCATCAGTGAAGATAGTCCTGAACGGCGATCCGCCTGTATACCCTCCCAGATGCAAAAAATGCAGAAAACGGAGCGTCTGGCGATTGTTGGTATTGGTGTTCATCTGGCAAAAACGGAAGATAACCAGACGCTGGATCAGGCGTTACAGCAGGGAACCCAACACTTTTATCCGCTGCCGAAAACCCGTTGGATTGGCATGGAAAAACGCCCGGATATTCTGGCGATGCGCGGGATCAGTCAGCCACCGTTAGGCTCCTATATTGAAACTTTTGACGTTGATTGTAGGAAATTCAAATTACCGCCCAATGTTATCGGAGCGCATCTAAGCTGCCATCTGTTTTTGTTGCCAATTGCAGAGCGGGCTTTTCTTGATGCGGGATATCAGCTGGATGGCAGTAAACGTAATATCGCCGTCATTGTGGCGGGAGGAATTGACTACAGCTGCCTGCGTTATCAGATACGTAATGAAATTAGCTGGCAGCTGGAACAAAGTTTAGTGAGCCACGGTATTCAGCTATCGGCAGAAGATATCAGCGCATTGCAGGAAATTGTTAAAGATAGCCTGTTCCCGAAACCTTATCCCGAAGGCATCACCGGCGGAATCGGTAATATCGTGGCGAGCCGTCTGGCTGCACATCTGAAACTGAATGGCCCGGCCTTTACGCTTTATAACGAAGAAAGCTCTCCGTTTAAGGCACTGGAACTGGCGCAGTTTATGCTGAGCAGACAGCATGTGGACGCAGTCATGATCGCCAGTAGCAGTTTTGGTGGCAGTCTGGAAAATGTGTTGTGGGATCACCAGTCCGAGCATGGAAATCAGATAGTCGGAGACGGGGGAGGTGTGATTGTCCTCAAACGTGAACAGGATGTCATCAAGGAGAAGACACCGGCCTATGCCATGTTAGATGGAATTGGCATCAGTTACGTACCTGATCATTCACTTGATTTCCGGATAAATGAAGACGCGATTGTTGCTGCTGCACAGTCAAGCCTGACTGCTGCGGGCTGTAGTGTGGATCAGGTTGGCTATATTGAACTGTATGCCGGGGGAAGATCCGGCGAGATTGCGACGGAACTGTCCGCACTCGGGCGGGTTTATGGTGCACCAGACGGAAAACCCACTGCGGCCATTGGTACGCTGAAAGCAAATTATGGTCATTTATCGGCATCTGCGGGTTTGCTCGCCATTATCAAATCCGCCCTGCAATTAACGCAGTGTTACTTGCCGATATTACCGGATTATCCTCAGAGACAAACGCTGGCCCAGCATGCTGCGGGTAAATTCCATTTACCGGTACAGACTCAGGAATGGCCTGCTTCAGAGGGTGCTCCGCGCCGTGCTGCCATCAGTCACTTAGGTATTGACCGTTCTTACAGCCATGTCATTTTAAGTGAACCACAAAACAGTAAACGAGTGAGTCTGACACCGCCGCCGGTATCAAATCAGCCGGGCCTGAAAGTGACGACTTATACTGCAAGAGAAAAAACAGTAGACGAATTTATTCTCAATGAGCAGACATTAGCCCGATTTGCACCTCTGAGAGCTATTTCTGTACAACAACAGGCCGTATCAGCAAAAGAAACTGAAACTACTCAAAAAGCCCTTCCACCAGCGGAAGTGAACCATTTCATACGCAATGCCCGTACTCAGTTGTGTTATCTGCAACTGGAACAGACATTTTATCAATTGATAAAGCAGAATTTAGCGCAATCCACGGATATAAAATCAACCAACCAGGCGTCGCCAATAGCGGAGAAAACCGCAGTGGCTGCCCCTGTGATTTTTGATGAACATCAATTACTGGAGCTGACCGACGGGAGCGTGGCAAAAGTACTGGGAGCGGATTATGCCGAAGTCGATAACTACCCGATCCGTACCCGTATGCCATCCCCTCCGTTTATGTTTGTTTCCCGTATTACGGGGCTTTCTGCTGTTAAAGACAAGCTGGAGCCTTGTTACATCGAATGGGAATACGATATTCCTGAAAATGCGTGGTATGCCGTTAATGGCCGCGTTCCTTCCTTCGTCGCGCTGGAATCATCCCATGCGATGATTGTCGCGTTTACCGTAATTGGCTGTGACATGCTGTTCAAAGGACAGCTTTGTTACCGCGCGGTTGACTGTAGTACGACAATTTACAGCGAAATGCCGAAAGCCGGAGAAGTATTGCGCGGACGTGTCAATATCACTTCTGTCATGCGGGTAGGAAGCCGGTTTCTGGCGGGTTACGAATATCTTTGCTATGTGGGGGATCGTCTGGTTTTCCGGCTGGTCGCCACATCGGGCTTCTTTAGCCGTAAGGAAATCGAAAAAGCAGGTGCATTTGACAGTAAGGCTTATTTTGCCAAGGCCAGAGCTGCGGCCACGGAAAACCCCTTCACGCTTTTATTATCTGATAAGCCTTCCCCGAATAAGTCATCACCAGACAGGCGGGGACAGAAAACGCCATCGTATGCTGAATTCCTGCCCAGCGCGTTTCTGCACTGCGACAAAACCACATTTAATACACAAGATATCACGCATGTCATGAATGGGGATTTGTCTGCCTGTTTCGGCTCCCGTTATGGACGCACTCATAGTGAAAACCTGTGTACGCCGGATACCCGTATGCTAAGCCGGATCCTGAGCGTTGACAAAATGGGGGGGGAATTTGGTCTGGGGCAGATAGTGGGGGAATTTGATATCGATCCTGAACACTGGGCGTTCAGGGCACATTTCAAAAATGATCCGGTCATGCCGGGAACACTATTGGTAGAAGGTTCAGAGCAATTGATGAAATTCTACTTATTTTATCTCGGATTACATTCTCTGCCGGATCTGGAAGCACAAACACTGACAGAACATACAACCAGCGCCAAATTCCGTGGGGAAGTGAAATGTACGCGGGATGTGCTGCAATTCCGGCTGACCTGTAAATCCATTGATGCCCGCTATACCGCTGATAAACAGCAGGACGGCACACTGGATTCAATCACCTTGTTTTTCATCGCAGAAACCCTTTATCGCGGCAATGTCGTGGGTATCAGTGACAACATGGGGGTGAAGTACATCCGTCGTCAGCCACAGCAAACGGCAGCGCCGGAACAGGAAGCCGCAAAATGAATCAGCCGAAAGCAATTTCGTCAAAATTGTTAAAAAACAGATTGCTAAAAAACAGTCTGTCGATGGAAAGCGTTTCCCGTTTGCAGGATTTGGGCACTGAACTGAGGGTAGTTAAATCCGGCACTTCTATTTCATTGCTATCAACGGAATTGTTATCAACGGATGAGCCAATAACCGATCCGGTTACTGTTCTGGGTAGTCTGCCTGCAATAACGGCAGGCAATCTGGGGAATGCCGGTTTTATGGCAGATTATGGTGTGGACTACGCCTATTATGCCGGTGCAATGGCAAACGGTATCCATTCTGAAGAGATGGTTATTGCATTGGGACGGCAACGAATTCTGGGGATCTTTGGTTCCGGTGGTTTGCGTATTCCCCGGATTACCGCAGCGATTGCCCGTATCCGGCAGGCATTACCGGAAGGGCCGTTCGGGGTAAATTTGCTGCATAACCCCGGTAATCCGGACTGGGAAATGGCCTGTGTGCGTCTGTGCATAGAAAATCAGGTGCAGGTAATCGAGGCTTCAGCTTATATCAACCTCAGTCCGGCACTGGTTTATTATCGTGTCAGTGGGCTGGCTCAGCAGCCAGATGGCTCCGTGTTGCGTCGCCATCGCCTGATAGCGAAAGTTTCCCGTCGGGAAGTCGCCCAGCATTTTCTGCGTCCGGCTCCCGAAAACCTGCTGCAAAAACTGTGGGCAGACGGCCTTATTACGGCTGAACAGGTTGAGTTGGCCCGTCAGGTTTCAATGGCAGATGATATTACCGTAGAAGGTGATTCCGGCGGACACACCGATCAGGGCGTACTGGCCTGTATTTTCCGCTCGGTTGTACAACTACGGGATGAAATCGCGGCATATGAAAGCCAAATCGGTTATCAGGTACGGATCGGCGCAGCAGGAGGATTGGGGACACCCCATGCCATTCTGGCCGCTTTCGCACTGGGAGCGGCTTACGTTGTCACCGGCTCAGTCAACCAGAGTTGTGTGGAAGCGGGAACATCCTCTGCCGTGAAAAAAATGCTGGGGCAGGCCCGTATCAGTGACGTTGCTACCGCGCCATCAGCGGATATGTTTGAGCTGGGTGCCAAAGTACAGGTTTTGAAACAAGGCAGCATGTATGCCGTACGGGCACAGAAACTGTACAGCCTGTATAAACAGTATGACAGTCTGGATGACTTGCCAGAGCAAGAAATAACTCTGCTGGAAAAACAGATATTTCATAAACCGCTGTCAGACATCTGGCAAGAAACCATCGACTATTTCCACTCAACCCATCAGCCCGACATTATCGCCAAAGCAGACAAACAGCCGAAGAAAAAAATGGCGCTGGTATTCCAGTGGTATCTCGGTCAGTCGTCACGCTGGGCGATTACCGGCGATCCCGTGCGCAATATGGATTACCAAATCTGGTGCGGTGCGGCAATGGGGGCCATGAATGAATGGCTGAAAGACACTCCTTTTGAGGCGGTTGAAAACCGGCACGTCAGCGACATAGCCAGACTTCTGATGAATGGGGCGGCCTGCCTTACCCGCATAGCATTACTCGAATTACTCAATGTTGCTGTACCTGAACAGATAAAACAGCATCTGTTGTTGAGTCACGGGCAATACAGCTCAAAACAGTGTGTTACAGAACAAAGCGTTACAGAACAAAGCGTTTCGGAAAAAATCGTTACAAAACAAATGCCTGACCAAAAAATAGAATCTAACCAAAAAACAGAACCTGATCAAAAATCAAAGGTGAGGAGTAAAGAATCTATGGATGCTTCAACAAAACTCTGTCTGGATAACTCAAAAGGCTTTTATAAGAAATGCTGGGATCTGATGCCCGGAGGATCGCACTATAACTTTGGCGATCCTGAGCGTCCGTTAGTGATCCCGTTTAATCGCGGGGAAAAATCCCGTGTATGGGATCTGGATGGTAATGAACATCTGGATATGTTTTGTAAATTCGGTGCATTACTGGTCGGGCATCACAATGAGGCTTACAACAGCTCATTGATCGAATATATGAATAAAGTCACTTCCGTTGATACCTGTGATTTGGAAGTTGCTGTCTGTGAAACGATGGTCAGACATATTCCTTGTGCTGAAATGGTGCGTTTCTGCCTGAGCGGAACCGAAGCTGTACAGAATGCGCTGCGTCTCGCCCGTGCTTTTAGTGGTAAAAACCGTTTTATCCGCTTCCATGGTCACTATCATGGTAATGCAGACAATATCATGGGTTGGCGTAAGAAACAGGATCTGACGTATCCGGTGCCGGAACAGTTCAAGGGTGATCTGCTGGATACATTGGGACGTGATCCTAACGTGATGACAGATCAGTCTTTTATGTTGCCGTGGAATGATATTGATATTCTGACAGCGACGATAGAGCGTTACCACGATGAAATCGGTGCCGTTCTGATGGAGCCGATCTGCATTAATGGCGGGGGTATTTTCCCGGTCGAAGGCTATCTGGAGAAAACCAAGGCGCTGTGTGAAAAATACAACATCGTGCTTATTTTCGACGAAATCATTACCGGCGTTCGTATCGGGCTGGGTGGAGCACAGAAAATACTGGGTGTGACGCCTCATCTGGCGACGTTTGGTAAAGCGTTGGGAGGCGGAGCCATGCCAATCTCTGCCATTGCCGGACGTCGGGATATTATGAATCTCTATACCCGCGGTAAAGTTATTCACGCCGGAACTTTCAACGGTTATCCACTCGGTCTGGCGGCCATTAAAACCACTTTCAGCCTGATTGAACAGGATCCCGGTTGTTATGACCGGATGGGCGATATCATGCGCCAGATTTCGAATATCTTTGTGAAAGCCGCAGAAGCTGTCGATTTACCACTGGTAGTACAGGGAATGCCGACGGCACTGGTGTATCACTCTCAGAATACACCGGTTATGTCTACTGAAGGTTACAGCGATAAAGTCAAATTCTGCGACATCATCATTCGTGAAATTTCCAAACGCTATGGCATTCAGTTCTCTCCATTGTCCCGCATGTATCCCAATCTGCTGATGTCACAGGATGACGTACGTTTCTTCGAAGAGCGGATTTTCGATGCCATGGAAAATGCCCGCAAAGTGATTGATATCGCCTTTAAAGAAGGGATCACCGGATGAGCAGGCAGATTGCTGTTGTAACCGGGGCTGGTGGGGGATTCGGCACCGCGATTGCCAGAACTTTACTGGATATCGGTTATCAGGTGGCTGCAACAGATATCAGCATACAAAAACTGACGCTCCTTAAGGAGCGTCTCGGGCAGCCGGAATCTCTGGCGATATTTGAAATGGATGTCACTGATCCCGCCTCTGTTGAGCAGGCGGCACAACAGATCACTGAAACATGGGGTAAAACGATCACGGTACTGGTGAATAATGCCGGCATTATTCACCGGACTTTCTGCCTGTCAGGTCAGGGATTACCGGAAGTCGCCAAAATGATAGATGTCAACCTGACAGGCGCCTTTAACTGCACATCGATTTTTGTCCGTTACATGGCAGCGCAGAAATACGGACGCATCATTAACATCGCCTCGATTGCCGGTATTTGGGGAGCTGCGGGTGGTGCGGCCTATGGCGCATCAAAAGCGGGTCTGATTTCTGCCACCGAATCCTGGGGGCGCGAACTGGGGCCTCTTAATATCAGCGTAACCGCGATTGCTCCGGGGGTCTGCAAAACTGACATGCTGGAGCAGTTTGTCAATTCAAGCCCAATGGAATCAGCAGCGGAAGATAAGATCGTACGTTCCATTGTACCTGTCGGACGTTGGGGAACATCCGATGATGTGGCGGAAGTTGTCGGATTTCTGGCGAGTTGTAAAACCAATTATCTCAATACTGCGGTGATCCCGCTGGATGGCGGAATGCGCGTTGGCACCATATGAAACCTGTTTAACCCATTAACGTAGATAGTGTAGAGGATGAACATGCTCAACAATACTCAAAAGGATATCAAAAACATTCTGGTGACCGGTGCAACGGGTGTTATGGGAGGACGAGTTTTACTTGAAATTCTGATGACAACTGATGCGAATGTGTATTGCCTGACAAGAGCTGAAAATAATCAGCAGGCACTGATGCGTCTGGAAGATTTTTTATTTACCTACGATCCGGAAAAACGGACCCGCGACAGTTTACATCGCATTATTCCTGTATTGGGTGATATTACAGAAACCAATCTTGGGCTGACCGAACCCTTTTACTCTGAGCTGGCCGGTAAAATTGACAGGGTGATCCATTGTGCTGCCTGGACAAATCTGGTCGCATCTTATAGCCGTCTTGCTGCCGTCAACGTGACGGGAACAGGTCATGTCATTGAATTTTGTCTGCGGGGTGATATCCCCATGCTCTATACCTCCAGTTTCAGTATCGTGGGGGAAAACCTGTACCGTGATGGCTTTGTCATGCATGAAACGGATCTGGATGTGGGGCAGAGATTCGATGACATGGACTATGAGCGTACGAAATTTGAAGCAGAACAGGCTGTTCACCGTGCGGGGGAAAAAGGACTCAGGTGGGTTATTGTGCGTCCGGGTAACATCTGGGGCGATAGTGCCAATGGCAATTACCCACTGAGAAATACCAGAGTCAAAGGTCTTTATTATGAAATGGTCAGGGCGCTGGTCGAAACCGGGCTGACTTTTAGTGCAACGGACGATTTCGATATTACCCCCGTTGATTACATCGCGCAGGCATCATTGTATGCCATTTTGAATATCGATAAATTTAACGGCAAAACCCTTCACCTGACGACGCCCAATCCAATCAAATACAACGATATTGTCGCTTTCTTGCGGGAATTTGGTTACCGCATTGAAACCATCAAAAATGAAGTTTACATGGAAGCACTGGCACAAAGCTGCCTGTATCTCAATGGACAACCTTATCGTTCAGTTTTTACTGATTTGCTGGCGCTGGTTCATGGTGGTGGAGAAATGAATGAAACGGCCAAATATGCCACCAAAATAACGACAGACTTACTCAGTGGCAGCGGTATTCAATGCCCGCCATCAGATAAAAAACTGCTTTCCTGTTATGTGAACTATCTGATTGAAAATAACTTTATTCCATCACCTCAACAGCAGGGTGAACAGGCCGAAATCCGCTCATTGTCAGCGGGCAGCGGTTATATGGAAAATTTGTTTGATGCGGATTTGTAATAAGAAAATACGGACTAAAACGGGGTTTACAATGATTGAACAAGATCTCTGTGTGACATTAATTCAAACCGATTTGTTTTGGGAAGATGCAGAAAAAAACCGGGAACACATAGAAGGCTACATTACGCAACTGGTGGAGAGTGATCTCATCGTTTTGCCGGAGATGTTCACGACCGGATTCAGTATGAAGCCGCAGGCTATCGCAGAAACGATGGATGGCCCCAGTATTCTGTGGATGAAAAAACTGGCGGCTGAGAAAAACTGTGCCATTGTCGGCAGTATGATCATCACTGAAAACCAGCAATTCTATAACCGTCTGTTATGGGTCAATGCAGATGGCTCCATTGCCTATTATGACAAAAAACATCTCTTCACTTTCGCTCACGAAGATCACGAATATACCGCAGGAAATACCCCTCTGATCGTAGAGTACAGAGGGTGGAAAATCGCCACGTTTATCTGTTATGACCTGCGTTTCCCGGTATGGTCACGCAATACTAACGGACAATATGATGCCGCACTCTATATCGCCAGCTGGCCAGCCAGACGCTCTCTGCACTGGCGTACCCTGTTACAGGCACGGGCAATTGAAAACCAGAGCTATGTCATCGGCGTTAACCGTGTAGGGCAGGACGGAAACCAGCTCGATTATACGGGGGATTCCATGCTGGTTGATCCGTTAGGTGAAATCCTGCTGCACGAAAAAGAAACCGAGGCAGTAAAAACCATGACCATCTCTCTTGACCATGTTCGGGAGACCAGAGAACGCTTTCCTTTCTTGAAAGATGCAGATCCTTTTGTTTTTCCACCGTCGTTTTAATAGAAGCGCTTTAAAAGAAGCGTCTTAAAAAGATCATGTGAAAAGGATCGTTGTAAGGCACGTTTCAGGGCTGTCTGGTTACACAACTGTTTTAATTCAAAGCGAATGTTTTTAATTGAAGGAAGATGGCTAATGGTTATTTCAACCGAGTTTGAGCAAATTGCTGCACGTTTCCCGGAAAATATCGCGGTGACACAGGGAAATGAAAGTCTGACCTATCGCATGCTGTCAGAGCACGTGACTAGACTCAGCCAACCGTTGCATGATCAGGCTGGCAGTCAGTTCGTCATGACATTGATGGAAGAGAGTATTTCGCTGATAACCGCAGCATTAGCCATTATGAAAGCAGGCAAAGTGTTTGTGCCATTATCGCTAAAACTGCCGGAACAACGTCTTGCCACATTGCTGGACCAATTTCGTGGCGCAACGATTGTGACCTGTCGTCAGTGGCTGCCACTGCTGGAACATTTGTCCGAAGGTTATTCGCTGGTGTTGGTTGATGAAATGCTGGCGGATGAAATTCAGGAACAACATTCAATCATTCCGTCTGTCAGAGTACCTGAAAACGCATTGCCTACCCGTATTCATGACAGTGACACTCAGCATCACAGGCTGGCGTATGTCTATTTTACCTCCGGCTCGACCGGGCAGCCCAAAGCCATCTTAGGCCGTGAAGACAGCCTGCTGCATTTTATCCATTGGGAAAGCCGTGAGCTGGGCGTGACGCCTGCTGACAAAGTCAGTCAATTGATCAATCAGATGTTCGATCCTTTCCTGCGGGATATGCTGTTGCCATTGTTAAACGGTGCAACCCTGTGTATTCCTACTGTCCATGATATCCGTTACTCACCGCAGGAATTGCTTGGCTGGATGCGTGAACAACAAATCAGCATTACGCATCTCATTCCTTCCCTGTTTCAGGTTTTACTGGAGTGCCCGCAATCTTCTCATGACCTTCGGTCTCTGCGCTATGCGGTGTTGTCAGGAGAAATGTTGAAAGGTTCGCTGGTGGATCTGTTTTATCAGCGCCGGTTACCGCAGGCTCAATTAATCAATCTGTATGGAACGACGGAAACCACACTGGCACGAGTCTGTTATCGGGTTACAGAGAAAGACCGACAGCGGTCACTGATCCCTGCGGGTAAGCCCATTGATGATACCGTTATCGCAGTAGTAAATGAGAGGGGAGAAAGTGTTCCGGCAGGTATGGAAGGGGAGATCTGGATCAGTACGCCCTATATGAGTGCCGGTTATTTGTCATCGGGAGCTGAAAACCATTCACGTTTTATTACACCGGAAAATGGGGAACTGGCCGGTCAGCCGGTTTACCGAACCGGTGATCTGGGACGCATTGATGAGCAGGGGAATTTACTCCTGCTTGGGCGAAATGATTTTCAGATTAAAATCAACGGGCAGCGCCTTGAAACAGCAGAAATTGAGAGCCTGCTTGAACAGCATCCTGCGGTACAGCAGGCCATTGTGCAGGCATTTGAGCAACCGCAGGGCATCAGGCTAGTGGCCTTTGTCCGTCCGGTTCCTGAGACAACCGTGACAGAGACGGCACTAGATACTTATTTGTCACCCCAGCTGGCTGCGGCTATGCGCCCCGCTGATTATCAGTTCCTGTCACAATTCCCGTTGTTATCCAATGGAAAAATTGATCGTAAGGCATTACAGGCACCGACTATTCGCCAGAGTTCCATTCAGCGACAGAATCCAGTTCCTCCACTAGGCGAACAGGAAATAAAACTGGCGGCTATCTGGCAGTCACTACTGCATGTTGGCCCGATTGGACGTGACGATAATTTCTTTGCTCTGGGAGGTAATTCTCTACAGGCAATCCGCATGATTGCTCAGGTTCGGGAACAAACGGGGCTGAAGCTGCATTTCAGTGATCTGTTCCGGCAGCCGACACTGGCCCAATGTGCGGCTATGCTGCATGCCAGCGAACAGCCAGAAGAGATAACGGCAGATTTACATACTGCCAGTTATGAACAGCAGGGCATTTATCTGATTCAACAGGCTGTTCCTGACATCCCGATTTTCAATATGGCCTATGTTACCGAATGGCAGGGGGCGCTGGATCAGCATCGTTTACAACAAGCCTTTGATGCTTTGTTTACCCGTTATGATGTGCTGAGAACCGGCTTTGTCATGCAGGAAGGCGAGATTTCCGCCCGGATAGCTGCGACTGTTTCTGCCGATATTCTCTGGCAGGATCTGACCGGATACGGTGCGCAGGCACCATTGCAGGCAGAAAAGATTATCAGCCAGTTTGCTTCCTCACCCTTTGAATTAGCTCATTCACCATTGTTACGCTTGGCAGGGCTGACACTGAGACCGCACAATCATCTGATTGTACTGGTTTTTCATCATTTGATTGTAGATGAAGAATCAGTCAGACAGTTGTGGGATGAATTACTGGAAAACTACACGCAGTTGCAGGCAAGAAAAGAGCTTACTATCCGGTCATCTCATTATGGTCAGCGGGAACATGTGCGTATCCAGCATCAGCGGGTGAACGGGAAAACCGGAATGGCGGCCCGTGAATACTGGCAACAACAACTGGCAGGAACACTGCCGTTACTCCAGCTGCCTTATGATTTTCCCACACCCGCCGTCCGCAGTTATCGGGGACGACATATGCCCTTCAGCCTGCCCTCAGGAGCCCATAAACAGATTGAGACACTGGCCTATCAGTATGGCGTCACGCCTTATCTGATTTTACAGGCGGGATTTATTGCATTTCTGGCCCGTTATTCACGTCAGAGCGATATTTTGCTGGGAACACCGGTTTCCAATCGTCATTATAGTGAGGAGCAGCAGCCGGTTGGCCTGTTACTCAGCTTATTGGTGATACGTAATCAGGTTGATCTCAGCCAGTCATTCGAACACTTGCTGGAGCAGGTTAAATCTACCTTCATTGATGCGATTGCACATCAGGATCTGCCTCTCAGCCAGTTGTTACTTTTGCTCAAAGAGGATTCAGGAAAAAACAGTTCAGGAAAAAACGGAGGTGAAGATAATCATCATCCGGGGATCTCGCCACTGTTTCAGACCCTGTTTACCTACCAAAACACACCCGTT
Source organism: Xenorhabdus sp. PB61.4 (assembly GCF_963894935.1). Classification (NCBI taxonomy): domain Bacteria; kingdom Pseudomonadati; phylum Pseudomonadota; class Gammaproteobacteria; order Enterobacterales; family Morganellaceae; genus Xenorhabdus; species Xenorhabdus sp. PB61.4. The sequence goes on along the minus strand of NZ_CAWQJR010000002.1, from coordinate 29,887 downwards.
ACCCACAAACGTCTGGGGGCAGTACAACTTTCTCCGTTACGCCACTGGGATGTGCAAATCGCCAAATACGAGCTGGCACTGGAAATGTGGTGTGAAGACGGAGAATTACAGGGCGTATTTCAATATGCCAGCGACCGCTTCCTGCCGGAAACCATCTCCCGCATGACGGAAAACTTCTGTTATTTTCTGTCGCAGTTAATGAACCAGCCACAACAGGCTGTAGGGCGTGTAGCCCTGCTCAGCCCCGGCCAGCAACAGCAGCTGACTGAATGGAACCGGACTGAACGCCCCTTCAGCGATAATATTGCGCTGCATCAGCTTATTGAACGTCAGGTACAACGAGTGCCTGATGCCATTGCTGTTGAATTCGGTCAGCAATGCCTGACTTATGCTGAATTGGATCAGTGTGCCAACCAATTGGCCCGTTTTTTGATTCAACAAGGTGTCGGGCCTGAAATTTGTGTCGGGCTGAGTGTTGAGCGTTCACTGGAACTGGTGATCTGTTTTCTGGCGATCCTGAAAGCGGGTGGGGTATATGTGCCGATTGATCCTGACTACCCGCTGGATCGCAGCCTTCATGTGATTGAAGATGCGGGCCTGTGTTTGTTGATAACACAGGAGCAGTTTGTGTCACGTTATCAGGACGGTAATGTTCCTCTGTTCTGTCTTGAAACGCTGATGCCTCAGCTCTCTGCATTCAGTACTGACAATCCACAGGCAGATGTCCGGGCCGAAAATACCGCCTATATCATCTATACCTCCGGCTCGACCGGCAAACCGAAAGGCGTTCCTGTCCGCCATCGCGGAGTCTGTAATCTGGCAGAAACGGAAGTGGAATTTTTAGCTATACCGCCAGACAGCCGGATACTTCAGTTCGCCTCTTTTAGCTTCGACACTTCCGTCTGGGAAATCCTGATGGCGTTCTGTAGCGGCAGCACATTATTAATGGCTTCCCGCCTTGCTATCATGCCCGGCCCTGATCTGCTGGAACAGCTTATTACACGACGTGTTACTCATGTCACTTTACCGGCGTCGGCACTGGCTGCACTGCCTGTAGCTGATTTACCGGATTTGCAGGTGCTGATCGTCGCCGGAGAAGCCTGTGGGCTGGATTTGTTGCATAAGTGGGGGAAAAACCGGCGTTTTATTAACTCCTATGGCCCGACGGAAGCCACCGTGGGTACGACGAATGCTGAATTGACGACAGATGATAATCAGATTCATATCGGCCGCCCAATCGCCAACTCACAGGTCTGGATTTTAGACGAATATCAGGCACCATTGCCGATTGGTGTTGCGGGCGAACTCTACATTGGCGGGGTGGGCGTGACGGCGGGCTATCTGAATCGGCCTGACCTGACTGAATCCCATTTTATCCCCGATCCGTTCAGCTCCCGACCGGATGCCCGCCTTTATCGCACCGGCGATCTGGCCCGTTACAGAGCTGACGGCAATATTGATTATTTGGGGCGCATTGACCAGCAAATAAAAATTCGTGGCTATCGCGTTGAACTTGGCGAAATTGAAAGCGCCCTGCGCCAGTATTCTGCTATTTCTGATGCAGTGGCAATGGTACGGGAAGATTACCTGAATGCCAGTGCAATCGTCGCCTATATACTTCCCAAAGCTGAAATTGAACTTGATCAGGCGCAGATTGAATCGCATCTGAACGGCTTATTGCCGGAATTTATGTGCCCTTCTTGCTATGTGTTTTTGCCCGAATTTCCTCGTCTGCCGAATAATAAAGTAGATAGAAAGCGCTTCCCCAAACCCGTCAGGCAGGAAAGCGAAATTGTTGCAGAACCTGCCCAGAACGACACAGAACAGGCCATTATTCAGGTCTGGCAGGATTTGCTGGGGCATCAGGCGATTGGACGTAATACCTCATTTTTTGCCGCAGGCGGGCACTCGCTGCTGGCCGCTAAAATGGTCGCTATGCTGGCTGACCAGTTCCGGCTGTATTTCAGAGTCAGTGATGTTTTTCTCTGCCGTACTCCGATGCGGCTGGCAGAAAAAGCCGATTTAACAGCCCGTGTTCATCCTCTGCATCTGGAAGCCGTTCATGAAGCTCCGCTGAGTTTTGCCCAGCAACGGATGTGGTTCCTTGATCAGCTATACCCTGATAGTTGTCGTTATCACATTACCAGTATCAAAACGTTTACCCGTACTGATTCTCTGACCAGCACAACCGGAAACCGCGGAGATGCTGAACGGATACAAAACAGCATCATGTCGCTGTTCCGTCGCAATCCATTGCTCAATCTGCGTTTACGGATGGAAGGAACCACGCCACGGCAATACTACAGTGAGCAGTTACCTGATTGCCCGCACGAAATTATCGAAGTACAGAATGAACAGGAATGGCAGCAGCAGTTACAGCAGCGGGCTATGCATATGGCGGAAACGCCATTTCAGCTGATCGGACAACCGTTGTATCGGTTATTGCTGGTTACGGATGTAAGACAAGGCAGCGCACTGATTGTCTGCCTGCATCATATTCTGGTGGATGAGCAGTCACTGGCGCTGCTGGATAATGAGTTACTGTCATTGTATTTGACAGAAGAGTATCTGGCAGAAGAAAAGGCCATTCAACCGGCAGTCCCCGATTATATGCAGCTTGCCGCATGGGAACACAGTGCAGAAGCCCAGCAAATCTGGCATAGCCAGTTAGATTACTGGCGTCAGGTCTATCACCATCTGCCACCGGTAGTGACATTCCCTCAACAGCATTCTGAACGGACTGAAGATGTAAAAGCGGCTTATCACCGTCTGCCGCTCTCCGCTGAACAGACCGCCGCGTTGCGCAGGCTGGCACAGCAGCAGGATACAACACTGTTTACCCTGATGATGGCGGCGTTCCAGATTTTATTACAGCGTTACTGCGGGGAAGGTGACGCAACGGGGGATATTGTTGTTGGGATCCCTGTAACACTGCGTGACAAACCCGAACTGCAATCTGTTATTGGATTATTGCTCAATACGCTGGCTGTACGTCAGAACGTGGATATCAGGCTGTCATTTACTGAGTTCCTGCGTAGCAGTGTGCAAACACTGAATCAGGCAATGGCTAACAAAGATGTGCCATTTGAGCAGGTTGTGGATGCGGTATTACCCGCGGAAAAACGCTCTCTTTCTCCGCTGTTCAGAATCATGTTTGTATTCAATGCACAGCAGCAGCATCAGCAATGCCGGACTGGCACAATAAACAGTCAGTCGATAAATAACCCGGAAGCTAAATTCGATTTAACGTTGTTTGTTCAGGAGATGTTTGTTCAGGAACTGTCTCAGCCGGAAATGACGGATAGCCTGTTATTAACCGTGGAATATCGTCAGGCGTGCTTTGCACCGGAAATGGTGGAGCAACTGGTGACGCATTATGTCCGTCTGCTGAACAGCCTGTGTGATACACCAGAGCAGCCAATCTATCAGTTGCCTATGTTGTCACCACAAGAATATCAGCAACAGGCAAACGAACTTAATGCTACGGCTCAGCCGCTGTTATATCAGATGGTACACCAGCAATTTGAACAACAGGTGAGTCGGACGCCACAGGCGATTGCCCTGCGGGATCAAGACGAAACCGAGTTTACATTGAGTTATGAACAGCTCAACCAGCATGCTAATCGGTTGGCGAATGATCTGCTGATACAGGGTATTGGTCAGGGATCGCAGGTGGGGATCTGTCTGCCGCGCTCCACCATGCTGGTTGTGGCGATCCTTGCCGTTCTGAAAACAGGGGCAGCATATGTGCCTGTTGACTGCACTTATCCGGCAGAACGTGCCCGGTTTATGCTGGAAGATGCACAGGTCGCACGGGTGATCACCAATCATGAGCAGGCGGCCAGATTAGCTCTGCCAGCGCAGCAATGTATTTTGTTGAATCCGGAACAGTTTATTTCAGAAGCCGTTACCAATGATCAGGGGAATATTGCTAATCCTGATATTGTGATTTCACCGGAGCAGCCTGCTTATATTCTCTATACATCCGGCTCGACCGGCAGGCCAAAAGGCACCATCATTCCGCATCGTGGGCTGAAAAACTATCTCCAGCATGCCTGCGAATATTATGGAGACCGGAGCAGACAGGGAAATACTCTCCATGCTTCCATCTCCTTTGATGCCACTATTACCAGTCTGTTTCTGCCGTTATTACAGGGACAAACCCTGTTTATTCTGCCGGAAGGAGATGATATCCCGGCATTAATACAGGCGTGGCAACAGTTGCCGGATTTAACAATGGCGAAGATCACACCGGCCCATCTGGAACTGTTGAGCCAGCAGTTATCACCGGAACAGGCAGGGCGGATACCTCTGCTGGTCATTGGTGGCGAAAGTTTATCGGCCAGTTCCCTGCGTTTCTGGCGACAATATGCACCACAAGTCAGAATTATCAATGAATATGGCCCGACGGAAGCCACCGTGGGCTGTTGTATCTACGACACACTGGCCGGAGAGATAAAAGGTGATGGCGCATTGCCGATCGGCCGCCCGATAGCCAATACACAGCTTTACCTGCTGGATGAATGCCGGCAGTTGGTGCCGTTTGGCTCCGTGGGGGAACTGTATATTGGCGGAGAGGGTGTAGGGCTGGGGTATTTTAATCGTCCGGATCTGACTGAAAGCCGCTTTATCACCTCTCTTTTCTCTTCATCATCACAGAAAAAACTCTATCGGACAGGCGATCTGGCTCGTTATCTGCCGGACGGCAATTTGTTATTTTTGGGCCGAAAAGATCAGCAAATCAAACTACACGGTTACCGAATTGAACTGGAAGAAATAGAGGCTCAACTTTCTGCCTGTCAGGGTGTGGTTCAGGCAGCGGCAGGGATGAGAGACATTCACGGTCGTCAGCATCTGGTTGCTTATCTGGTCATGAACAAACGGGTGGCAGGCCAGGCTGTAACAGAGATAGAAAATGTGCGGCAAGAACTGAGCCAGCGCTTGCCAGCATATATGTGTCCGACTCAATGGGTTATACAGGAAACACTGCCACTGACGGCTAATGGCAAAATTGACCGCCGAACTCTGGCACAGATTGCCTTACCTGAACAACCTGATTACCCGCATCGTCGGATGCCGGTGACCGCACTGGAAAAACAGCTGACAGAAATCTGGCAACAAGTGTTGGATCAGCAGAACTTAGGCATTGATGATGATTTCTTTGTGCTGGGCGGAGATTCTATTCTCAGCCTGCAAATTGTGTTCAGAGGGCGGGAAATTGGCCTGCGGATCACACCGAAGATGCTGTTTGATTATCCGACTATCGCAGGATTAGCCGCTGTCGTGACACAAGAAGCTACGCAGGCAAATAATGCTGATGATAAAGCCGGAAACAATGCTCAGCCTGTACAGGGAGAGTATGCCCTGCTGCCAATTCAGCGCTGGTTCTTTGCCCATCACCATGCTAATCCGCACCATTATAATCAGTCCTATCTGTATGCTCTGGAGCCGGAAACAGATATTTCGCGGCTGGAGCAGGCATTAGCGCTGGTGGTTAATCAACATGATGGACTGCGTTCACGTTTCCCGCTGACAGGCGAGCAGGGCCAGAGTCATGGGCGGATAGACGAAGCAGTCACAATATTGCCGATAGAGCGGTGTCGGATCACCGCAACCCCGGTGAGAAAAGCGCTGTTGCAAGTCATGGCTGAACGGCAGGCCCAGCTGAATATTGAACATGGCCCGTTGCTGACAGCGACCCATTTCATAACCACTGAAGGGAACTATTTGTTGCTGACTGTTCACCATCTGGTCATAGATGGTGTTTCATGGCGTATTCTGACCGAAGATTTAAGCCACTATTACCGGGCACTGCTGGCAGGGGAAAAACCGACCCTGATGACAAAAACGGCCTCTTTGATTAATTGGTCATCCCATCTTATCGATTACGCCCAGTCTGAACAGGCTCAGGAAGAGTATCGATTCTGGCAACAAAAACTGAATCAGGCCGTGCCTTCACTGCCCTGCGATCAGGGCGAAAAACCGTTCCCCGGCTTAGTCAGGGAATCGGCTAAATACCGGCTGGCATTAGCGCCTTCTGCTACTACGAATCTGGTGCAGCATACCGGACATGCCTATCGCACTCATGTGGGAGATTTGTTACTGGCAGCGCTGGCGGCAACACTGCAACAATGGAGTGGTTCCGGATTACTGCATGTGGATATGGAAGGACACGGGCGGGAAAGTTTGCATGAAAATGTGGACGTCAGCCGTACAGTTGGCTGGTTTACCGCCATTTATCCTCTGCTACTGGAACTGCCAGCGTTCTGTTCACCGGATCAATTGATTCAACAGGTAAAAGAAGCGGTGCGTCAGGTGCCTTATAGCGGTACCGGATATGGTGCATTACGCTATTCCCAGCCAAATGCCAATCATCAACTGCCTGCAATTCCGAAGGCTGATATCTGCTTCAATTATCTGGGCCAATTTACCCGTACCTTCCATCAGACACCATTACAGGGTGTTGCCGATATGGGGCTGGATGATCGTTATGCCGCGGATAATACCGCTTCATATGCGCTGGCAGTAGATTGCTACATTGACGAGGGGCAATTACAGATAGAGTGGACGTATAACCGTCAGTGTTATCGGGATGAAACCATCAATAAACTGGCGATGGTGATGAAAGAGCAGCTTCTCCTGCTGACAGATCATTGCGTGGCTCAGAACTGGACAACATACACGCCATCTGATTTCCCGCTTGCCAGCCTGAATGCGGAAACCCTGCACCAGTTGCAGCAACGGTATGGCGAAATAGAAGATATCTACCCGCTGACTTACACGCAGGAAGGGATGCTATTCCATTCAATGGCAGAGCAGGGCCGCGGTCTGTATCACGAACAACTCTGCTTTACGCTCAGTCAGCATGAGATAGATATTCTCCGCTTAAAGAGAGCATGGCAGCAGGTAACTGACCATTATCCTGTTCTGCGCAGCCGTTTTGAAATGAGACTTGCCAGTCAGCCGCTGCAGATTGTCACACCTAATCAGGAAGTGGACTGGCGTCAGCATGATTTAAGGTCTTATAGCAGACCGGAAGCTGAGCAACATTATCAGAACCTGTTGGCAACGGATCTGGCAGAAGAATTTACACCGGAGCAGGGAACGCTGTTTCGCATCACCGTGCTGCAATTACCGGATGAGGCGATACGGCTTCTGTTCAGCCATCATCATGCCATTCTTGATGGTTGGTCAGTCAGGCTGTTACTGACAGCCGTTGAATCTATTTACCAGCATACTTCTCGTTACCAGCAGGCTTCCCAGCCTCTGAATAATATCCTGCCATCCGCACCGGCATTCCGATCGTTTATTCGCTGGCAACAAAATAACCGCAGAGCGTGTCAGGAATACTGGCAGGCACAATTAGCTGATGTTGGCGCAGCTACATCCTTGCCCGCGGCTCATCCGCTCAGGGCTGCCAGTCAGTTAAAACAACGTCATGCTTTCCGGTTGCCTGCCGTACTTTCGGAGCGGCTCGCTGAAACAGGCCGTCGTTACCGTTTAACCATCAATACGCTGGTACAGGGCGCATGGGCTTTATTGTTACAGCGTTACAGCCAGCAGGATGAGTGTCTGTTCGGTATGACGGTATCCGGCCGACAGGCAGAATTAGCCGGTATTGATAAAATGGTCGGGCTGTTAATCAGCACACTGCCAGTCCATATTGTTACTCACCATTATCAGACGACAACAGACTGGCTGAACGCTATTCAACAGCAGCAGCGGGAACATGAAAGGTTCAGTGATATCTCGCTGGCTGATCTGAAATCAGCCTGTGAACTGCCGGAATTTGAGACGTTGCTGGTGTTTGAAAACTACCCGCAACCCAAACAGGCCGATGAAGAGAAAAATCTGTTCAGATTTACTCAGGCGACGGAAAGCACGAATTATCCACTGGTGCTGGTGGCATCATTTTCTGACGGCCTGCATGGTACGCTGGTGTACGACACCGGTTTGTATGATGCCGCTACCGTGACCCGTCTGACAGGGCATTTTATCCGTCTGTTGGAGCAGTTAATCAATAATATGACGGGAAGACCGGACGATATTGCCCTGCTGGACGAACGGGAAAAGCAGCAGCTACTGACACAATGGCAAGGGGAAGCATTGCCTGTTTTTGCCGGGAATGTGTATAGCCTGTTTGCCCGTCAGGTTCAGAATTCTCCCCGCCAGATTGCTGTGATTGATGGGCATCAGCAGGTCAGTTATGCCGAATTAGCGCAGAAGGCTGAACAGATCAGCCTGCGTTTGCACCACAACCGTGTTAAAGCGGGAGACAGAGTTGCGCTTTATTTACCCCGCGGTCTGGATTATATCGCTGTTATGCTGGCTGTCAGCAGGATCGGCGCCTGTTATGTGCCGATTGATACTTCTTATCCCACGGAGCGGGTCACTTATTTATTGTCTGACAGCCAAAGCTGTCTGGTGCTGACTTATCAGGCTCTGGCTGCCAGTCTTACACATGACATCACAGCTCTGGCTCTGGATCAGAAGACAGAGCCGTTACCATCGAACGCGTTACCTCCGGTCATTGATGATGCCAGTGCACTGGCCTACCTGATTTATACCTCCGGCTCTACAGGCGCACCGAAAGGCGTCATGATTGAACATCACAGCCTGATTAACTATCTGACAGATGCCGCACAGCGTTATCAGGTGACGGCCGGAACTCAGAGCCTGTTCCATTCTTCCGTCAGCTTTGATGCCACCCTGACCAGCCTTTACCTGCCGTTGTTACATGGCGGCACCATTACCGTGATTAAGAATGATGCGGATATTGCTGCAATAGCAACGGCATTACAGCAACCGTCATCCAAAGATCGCCATTTATTGAAAATCACGCCGGCTCATCTGGGCGTGTTATCGGAATATCTGGATGCTACCGCGAGATCCTATGTGCATTCATTGGTGATCGGAGGTGATGCGCTCAGTTGTGAAACCGTACAGGGATGGCTGTCGGACGGAGGAGATATCGGCGTATTCAATGAATACGGCCCGACTGAGACTGTCGTCGGCTGCTGTGTCCATCGTGCGGACAAACAGCAGGATTTACAGGGCATGATGCCGATTGGTTTACCTATCGCCAACACGCGTCTGTTTGTCCTGAATGATGATTTGTCACCGACTCCCTTTGGCATGGCCGGTGAGTTGTATATCGGTGGACTGGGAGTGGCGAGGGGTTACTGGGATCGCCCTGAATTAACGGCAGAAAAATTCATCACATTGTCCGTTCCGCTGGAAGATGGAACACAGGAAAGCATACGGGTTTATCGCACGGGAGATCGGGTTTGTGCCTTACCGGACGGAAAACTGCTCTATCTTGGTCGCCGTGATCGGCAAATCAAGCTTCGGGGTTACCGAATCGAACCGGGGGAGATTGAAGCACAACTGATGCAGCATCCATATGTACAGCAAAGTGCACTGCTTGCCTATTCCGATAAAGGATATTCCGACACAGCATATTCCGGTAAACAGGAAGACATGCAGCTGGTGGCTTGTGTGTCTCTTAAACCTGAGTTCCTGAAACCGGATTCACTAAAGCCAGCAGTAAATGACGATATACCTTCCGACTCCCTATCAGAAATATCAGGGCAAATACTCGATTTCCTCAGCCGGTATCTGCCGGCTCATATGTTGCCGCATGTCATTGTACCGATGGATGAAATGCCGCAGACCATCAATGGCAAGATTGATTATCGGGCTTTGCTGGCACGTTTGCCGGAACTTCAGTCCGGATTGCAGCATCCTTCCCATCAGCCACAAGAAGAAAACGCGTCGTATTCTCCGCAAACGGCACTGGAAAGCCATCTGCGGGATATCTGGTGTGAGGTGCTACGACAACAACAGATTGGGCGCGATCAGAGTTTCTTTGCTCTGGGAGGGCACTCATTACATGCCTTACGTATTGCAGCCCGTATCGAACAGCAACTGGCAGTCAGGCTCTCTCTGGCTGAACTTTTGCAACACCAGACAATTAAGCAACTTGCTCATTTTCTGGATTCTCGTATGACCGGAAAGGTGATCGAAAAGAATACACAGTACAACACGATAAAACGTGTCGTACGCGGACGGAAATAAAAAACACAATAACAATGGAATATACCCGAAACCAGAAAAGTCACGGGTATTTAGCCGGAGGTTTTATGCAGGAAAATACATTTCAGTTTAAAGCATCCCTTGCGCAAAAACGTTTATGGTTGCATGAACAACTCGAACAAAAATCCGCCATTTATCACATCACAACTGCGCTGGTGCTTGAGGGACATTTGGATATACCGGCACTCACACAGGCTATCAGCGATATGGTGGAAAGACACGAGTCTTTTCGCACAGGTTTTGTATATCAGAATGGTTCACTTTATCAGTGCTGCCATGAATCCGTATCTTTGCCGCTGGTCACGGTTGATTTGTCTATGCTGAGTGAAGAAGAGCAAAAGCAGCGTTTGCAGCGCGACAGTCAGCAACCGTTTGATTTACAGCAGGCTCCGTTATTGCGTTTTACCCTGTATCAGTGTGGAACCGAACACGGGGAAGAGCGTCATTATCTGGTGATGGTGCTGCACCACATTATTTCAGATGGCTGGTCTGCCGGTATTATCAGCCGTGAACTGACAACATGTTATAACGCACGGCGACAGGGTAAATTCCCCGAATTGCCGGAGTTACCCATACAGTACATTGATTATTCAGAATGGCAGCACGATCAGCATGAAAATGCAGAATCAGCTGAATCGCTGGTATGGTGGAAAGAAAAACTGTCCGGCATTGAGCCTATCGCGCTGCCTTTTGATCACCCACGCCCCAGTCGTCTGAGCCTGCGTGGTAAAACGCACTGCTTCGCATTATCGCCTGAACTGACACAGGCGCTGGATCAACAGGCACGTCAGCAAAATAAAACCCTGTTCTCCACACTCTTGAGTGCATTTTACCTGCTGCTTTATCGCTATAGCGGTCAGACTGATCTGGTTGTTGGTTCTCCGGTCTCCGGGCGTGGGCAGCTGGAGCTGGAAGGCATTGTCGGGTTCTTTGTCAATACACTGGTTTACCGGATTGAGCTGGATCCTCATGTGAATTTCACTCAATTACAGACACAGGTTTTTAATACTGTACTTGATGGCTTGTCCCACCAGCAGGTGAGTTTTGAACAACTGGTGGAAGCTATCAACCCCAGACGGGATCTGAGCTATGCCCCGCTGTTTCAGGTCATGTTTGCCTTTGATAGCTCAGACTCTGCCGGATGGCAGTTAGACGGGATCAAAACCACGCCATTCACGGTTGCGGGGGATTACGCCAAATTCGATCTGACGCTCTCGATGGAAAAAGTCTTACAGGCAGACGGCAGAGAACAATTGCAGGGCACATTTGAATACAGTACTGACCTGTTTGATGCAGCAACGATTAAACAGATTGAGGCTAATTTCTGCTTTTTGTTGCAGGAAATAGCCCGGAACGCCCATGCTGCGCTGACTGAGTATCAATGTATCAATGAAGCGGAAAAACAGTGGCTACTGCAAGAATGGCCGCGCAGTCTGAACACTCATCCGGTGACACAAACTTTACATCAGGCATTTGAGCAACAGGTCATACGTCGTCCACAGGCCATTGCCCTGAGCACTGACAATGGCAAGACACTCACTTATGAACAGCTTAATCAGCGGGCCAATCAGCTGGCACACTATATTTTGAAAATCAGGCAGCAAACGGAGAGAACGGCAGAATTGACGCCATTGATCGGCCTTTGTCTGGAACGTGACGAGGAGATGCTGGTTGCTATTCTGGCCGTATTAAAAGCAGGGCTGGCTTATGTACCCATCGATGGCAGCCATGCACCGGAACGGGTTCGTTTCTACGTTGAAGATGCGGGTATTCAGCTGGTTATCGGCATTCCTGTATACCGCACTCTGTTTGACCACGAAAAAGTGGATTATCTCTGCATCGATAGCGAAAAAACCTTTATTCAGACTATGCCACTGGATAACCCTGATATGGCCTGTCAGCCTGATGCACTGGCTTATGTGATTTATACCTCCGGTTCTACCGGAGTACCGAAAGGCGTGGAAATACCGCACGCTAATGTCATGCGGTTATTCAGTGCCAGTCAACGTCATTTTACCTTTAGCGAAAATGATGTCTGGACACTCTTTCACTCCTGCGCGTTTGATTTCTCGGTATGGGAAATATGGGGGGCATTATTGCACGGCGGACGCCTGAGCATTGTGCCTTATTGGACCAGCCGGACACCGGGCCATTTTTATCAGTGGGTACAACAGGAAAAAGTTACCGTGCTGAACCAGACGCCTTCTGCTTTCCAGCTATTTATGGCGGCTGATGAACAATTGAATAAAGAGGATAAAAACGGCATAAATTCACCTCTGTCATTGCGTTATGTGATTCTGGGAGGTGAAGCACTGGAGCCGGCTAATCTGTTGGGCTGGTTTAAAAAGCATGGCGATGAGCAGCCTGAAATCATCAATATGTATGGCATCACTGAAACGACAGTGCATGTGACCTATCGCAGGATCAGGCAGGCAGATGCCTTGCAAGGCGGAAAAAGCCCGATTGGTGAAGCGCTGGACGATCTGGAGATTTTTTTACTGGATGGACAGGGCAGGTTGTCCCCGCTGGGAGCCGTAGGAGAGATATACGTTGGTGGTGCTGGTGTGGCTCGGGGCTATTTGAATCGCCCTGAACTGACGGCCCAGCGTTTTGTCGATAAACGGCAGCTTTTCCCGCAGGCAGAAGCAGGGCAGCGGTTATACCGGAGCGGAGATTTAGCACGTTTGCGGCGGGATGGGGCACTGGAATATCTCGGACGTGCTGATCATCAGGTGAAAATCCGGGGCTTTCGCATTGAACTGGGCGAGATTGAAACAGCCCTGAAACGTATTGATGAAATAGAACAGGTGGTCGTGATGGCCTACCAGAACGAAGGTGAGCATACTTCGCATCTGGTGGCGTATATTGTGCCGACAGGAACAGGCTCGGATGAAGCATTGTCTGTCGATATGCTCAGGGCTGAGCTGAAACGTACTCTGCCGGATTACATGCTGCCATCTGTCTTTATTTTCCTTGATGCCCTGCCACTGACCAGTAATGGAAAAATTGATCGCAAAGCCCTGCCCGCACCACAACAGGTACGTCCGCAACTCGCCAGTGAATATCGGGAAGCGCGCAATGAAACCGAACGTGAATTACTGAAGTTATGGCGGGAAACATTGCCGGTATCGCGAATTGGTATCCATGATAATTTCTTTGCGCTGGGGGGGGATTCCCTGCGTGGTGTCCAGCTTACGGGCAAAGCACAGGAGCAGGGCTGGTTGCTGACGCTGGCGGATCTGTTCCAGCACCAGACAGTAGCAGAACTGGCAACCCTGATTGATGAACGTCGCAAAGAGCATCAATTGTCAGCGCAGAGTATTGCACCATTCAGCCTGATATCAGAGAAAGATCGCTTGCATTTACAGGCGCAGGCACAGACACAGGAAAGAACGCAAAAAATCGTTGATGCCTATCCGCTCAGCCGGATGCAGGCGGGTATGTTCTACCATATGAATATGTCGCCGGATGCCAACGTATATCATTGTACCGGAACGTCTCATCTGCGTATTAACGGGGCGTTTAATGAGCAGGCATTCAGGGAAGCAACCGCTCAGACCGTGGCAGCCCATGATGTACTACGCACGGCGTTCGATATGGAAAATTACAGTGAGCCGTTGCAACTGGTCTATGACTTTGCTGAATTACCGATTGTTGTAGAAGACTTGCGTCATTTGTCGGAGCAAGAGCAGGATGTGCGGGCAAAAGCATTACTGGAAGCAGAACGGGTGAATCCGTTTGATCTGCTGAATCCGACCCTGCTGCGTTTCTTCATTCAGCTGCGCACTGATAACTCCTTCCAGTTTACTATGACCGAATGTCACCCGGTCTTTGATGGCTGGAGTTATAACACCATGATCGTGGAAGTCTTCAACCGTTATGCCACGCTGACAGGACAGACAAGCTGGCAGGCACCGGACAAAAAATCACTGGAGTATCGTGATTTTATTGCGCTGGAGCGGGCTGCCATTGCTGATGAACAACAAAAAAATTACTGGGCACAGAAACTGGATGACTGCACCATCCTTGAATTGCCACGTAAACAGCATACGGAGGGTATTCAGAGTGCTCATCCCCCAGCAACCAGCCCGAAACTGAAATCTGTTTCCCTGACGCTGGATAGTGCTGTTTATCAGGGGTTACGTCATTTGATGCTGCAACTTGGCGTCCCGCTGAAAAGCGTCCTGCTGGCCGGGCACATCAAGGTCATCAGTATTTTCAGCGGAGAGAATGACATTCTTACCGGGATCAGCGCAAACGGACGGCCGGAAGCGCAGGGAGGAGAGCATCTGTATGGTCTGTTCCTGAATATTCTCCCATTCCGTCAAATCCTGACCTCCGTATCATGGAACGAGTTAATCCGGCAGGTCTTTGCTAACGAAATTGAAGCCATTCCGCACCGTCGTTATCCATTGGCAGAAATTCAGCGCCAGTTCGGTCAGCAGCCATTACTGGATGAGGTGCTGTTTAACTATATTGATTTCCATGTTTACGGCCAGATGGCAGCGGAAGTGGGGCTGGAAGTGGTGGACAGGCTGCATACGCAGGACGTTTACGAAGGCACCCATTTTACACTGGATGTCCATTTTCAGCATCTCACGCTCTCTTCGGCGCTGGCCAGTGATCAAATTTCCATCCAACTTGATTACGACGAAAATAAAATCAGCCGTGGATTGGTGTCAACGATGGCGGAATGCTATAGCGCGGTATTTGCGGCGATGGTGGCAGATCCGCAGGCATTGCACTGCGCCGATCATTTCCTGCCAATGGTGCAGCAACAGAAACTGGAAAATTTCAGTCAGGGAGACGCAGGCTATCAGGGACCGGAAACACTGGCTGGATTATTTGCTCAACAGGTAGCCCAAACACCATCTGTGCTCGCGGTTGAATTCGGTGAGCGGCGGCTGAGTTACTTGGAGTTACATCAACAGTCCAACCAGTTAGCACATCTGCTGGCAGAAAAAGGGGTGAAACAAGGACAGTATGTGGCGCTATTACTGGGGCGCAGTGTTGAATTAATCGTTTCGATGCTGGCACTGGTAAAACTCGGCGCGGTTTACCTGCCACTTAATACCGACGATCCGGATATCCGGCTTATCGAACAGATAGAAGATGCTCAGTGTGATTTGTTAATCATAGATAGGCGGGTAACAGACAGGCAGTTGCCTGACACTATGTCAGATCTTCCGCCTGTTCTATGGCTGGATGAAGAACAGCCGGCTCTGGCACAAATGCCGGTGACGGATCTGCCGGATTGCCTGAATTCTCATCCAGAACATCAGGGTGGTCTGCCTGCTTATATCATGTACACCTCTGGTTCTACCGGTAAACCGAAAGGGGTGTTGATCGGGCAAAAAGGCATTATTCGTCTGGTTAAAAATGTCAGCTATGTTGATTTCCGCGCCTTTAAGCGTTATCTGCAACTGGCTTCCGTCAGTTTTGATGCATCAACATGGGAAATCTGGGGGCCGTTACTGAATGGCAGTTCGATAGTGGTCTTCCCGCAAGGTGTGGTGTCTGTTCTTCTGCTGGAAAAAATCATTAAGGAATCGCAGATAGAAAGCCTGTTCCTGACCGCATCCTTGCTTAACCTGATTGTTGATGAGCGCCCGCAGATATTGCAACCGGTAAAACAATTGATTTCCGGTGGTGAGGCGATGTCATCATGGCACGCAGCCCGCATTAAGGAGCGTTATCCTGAACTGATCCTGATCAACGGTTATGGCCCAACGGAAAATACCACGTTTACCACCAGCTATCGTTACCGGGGAACCGAAGGCCATAGTGTGCCAATCGGCAGACCGAATGAGGGCAATCAGGTTTATATCCTTGATAGCTTCCTTCATCCTGTTCCTGTTGGTACTGCGGGTGAGCTGTACGTTGGCGGTGAGGGTCTGGCGATGACTTACCTTAATCAGGAAAGCATCTACCAAACCCTGTTTATTGAAAATCCATTTGATAAATCCCTCTCAGCCCGGCTGTATAAAACCGGTGATCGCGGGCGTTTTCTGCCTGACGGTAACATTGAATACCTTGGGCGTATTGATGACCAAAACAAGATCAGAGGTTATCGGGTGGAAACAAGGGAAATTGAAGCCGTCCTGTGCAAACATCCGGATGTGGAACGTGCAGCGGTTCGGGTGATTGAGGAAAACCGGGGTAAACGGATCGCGGCTTATATCGTTCTGCATGTCGGACAGGCTCTGAACACGATGGAGCTGCGCAATTATCTGGCGGAAAGGCTGCCACGTTACATGATCCCGGCCTATTTTCAGGCTCTCTCTTCTCTGCCACTGAATGCAAACGGCAAACTAGATATTGCCCGATTGCCGCAGGATATCCCACAACAGGCTGCTTATCATGAACTGAGTAACGTTTCCCCACTAGCGGAGACGGTTCCCGCTGTCGCTGAGGAAAAAACGCATGTACTGACCGATCCTGTCGTGCTTGCCATTCAGCAGGTCTGGGCCGAAGTGCTGGATATGGAATCTCCCGGTTGTAATCAAAACTTCTTCGATCTGGGGGGAGATTCCCTGTTGCTGGCCCGTGTTCATCTGAAACTGCATGCGCTGGGTCATACCCGACTCTCCATTATTGATTTGCTGAATTATTCCACCATTCACCAGCTTGCCCGCTTTATCAACGGAGGGCATGGACAGAGTGAAAACGCAGGAACATCAGCGGTCATGCAGAGGACGCAGGGAGCCAAAGAAACCAGTCTGAACAACATCACTGATGGCCGTCAGCGTCTGGCGGAAATGCAGAAAAAAATGCAGCAGAAAAGGTAGCCGGAAGATGAATAGCGGGAATGAGGAATAACGGATCATGAATAACAGCGATGGTAATAACGTTCAGAGGGAACAGGCAATGGGATCAATGTCTGATTTGGAAATGCACGGTTTTGAAATCGCCATTATCGGTATGGCGGGACAGTTTTCCGGCGCGAGTGATATTGAACAATTCTGGCAAAATATCGCAGCGGGCGTTGAGTCTGTCAGGCCATTGACTGATGATGAACTGGATGCAGAAGGAATATCAATGGAGGCCCGTTCGCGGGCCGATTTTATCCGCAATGTTTCCGTACTGGAGCATCCTGAAGATTTTGATGCTGAGTTTTTTGGTTATTCTCCGCGGGAAGCTCAGGCAATAGATCCACAGCAGCGCTTGTTTCTGGAAACGTCATGGCTGGCGTTGGAAAATGCCGGTTATACAGCGGAAAAGTTCCAGGGACCAATCGGCGTGTATGCCAGCAGCTCCAGCAGCAGCTATTTTATGAATTATCTATTGAATCATTACACTGCCAAAGGGCCGTATTTACCGGACATGCTGCTATTTGGTAATAATAACGATCTGCTTTCGACACGGGTATCATACAAGCTCAATCTGCGGGGGCCGAGCTTCACTATCGGGTCGGCCTGCTCCAGTTCAATGGTAGCGCTACACTATGCCTGCCAGTCTTTACTAGCCGGAGAATGTGATATTGCACTGGGCGGAGGTGTTCACGTTGGTTTTCCCTCCCACAGTGGCTATCACTTCGAGGGTAGCGGCATTCTTTCCCATGACGGACATTGTCGTACTTTCGATGCTGAGGCATCCGGTACTCTGAGCGGTGATGGCGTTGGTGTTGTGGTGCTGAAACGGTTACAGGATGCACTGGATAGTGGCGACCATATTTATGCGATTATTAAAGGTTCTGCGGTCAATAACGATGGCGCAGAGAAAATCGGTTTCACTGCGCCTTCGGTAGCCGGTCAGGCCGCGGTTCTTCAGCGTGCATTGCTGGTGGCAGATGTGACACCAGAGAGTATCAGTTATATCGAGGCTCATGGCACAGCCACTCATCTTGGCGACCCGATGGAAATGAAAGCCCTGCTCAGTGCTTATGAGCAGCCGGAAACAGAACAGCCGCGCTGTGCGGTGGCTTCTGTCAAAGCGAATCTGGGGCATGTAGACTCGGCGGCAGGTGTGACGGGAGTCATGAAAGTTGCACAGATGATGACGCACCGTTATCTGCCACCGGCGGTCAACTTTACCCGCCTCAATCCTGAAATTAATCTGACCGGTTCCAGATTCTATATACCGACAAAAGGTGAAGAGTGGCAGTGTCAGGGCGTACGCCGGGCGGGAGTCAGTTCCTTTGGTATTGGAGGAACCAATGCCCATATGATTTTGCAGGAAACACCCGATACTTCCCCGTCAGGCCCGTCTCACCCGCAACAGTTGCTCTCTTTTTCAGCCAAATCACCGCAAGCATTACAGGCAAAGTTACTTAACTTCCGTGATTGGCTGGAAAAATCTCCCCGACAGCCATTAGCTGATATTGCTTATACCCTGCATGTCGGCCGTCATGAAATGGATTACCGGCACAGTCTGGTATGCCATGATCACATCAGCGCAATAGCGGCGCTGGATAATTATTTATCCCGGACAGCACAGGAAAATACGTTACGTACAGTTGCTTCGTCGGTCATTTTTATGTTCAGCGGGCAGGGAGCACAATATCCCGGCATGATGAAGGGGTACTACGATCAGGAGCCAATATTCAGGGCCGCAGTGGATAAATGTGCGGAAATGATGCTGCCTTTGCTGGGGCGCGATATCCGTCCGTTAATCTTCGATACGACTGAAGCGAATAAAACCCCGGCGTTGTATCAGACACATTATACCCAGCCAGCTCTGTTTGTTGTCGAATATGCGTTAAGTCAGTTGTTGATGGCATGGGGGATACGTCCTACGGCTTGCATCGGTCACAGCATCGGAGAATACGTTGCCGCCTGTATTGCGGGTGTATTTACTCTTGAAGATGCAGTGAAGATTGTGATCAGGCGGGCTCACTTAATGAATCAGATGCCTGCCGGAAAAATGCTGGCGGTAGAACTTAATGAAAGAACATTACAGGGCTATCTCACTGAGGGCGTTACACTGGCTGCTTATAATGCGCCTGAACTTTGTGTGGTATCCGGCGAAACAGAAGCCATACTGAGGCTTGAAGCGTGTCTGGCGGAGGATAATATCGAGTCCGGTACGCTGCATACTTCCCACGCTTTTCACAGTGCGATGATGGATGCGTGTCTGGAGCCGTTCAGACAGGCATTTGATGGCATAACACTATCAGCGCCAGAATTGCCCTTTATTTCCTGTGTAACGGGAACATGGATCACCGCTGAACAGGCGATGTCGCCGGATTACTGGGTACGCCAATTGCGTGAACCGGTTGCATTCAGTCAGGGAGTGACGTGCTTATTATCTCAACAGGAAGTCACTTCAGGTTCTCATTTACCACAAACTCATATACAGCAATCTCACTCGCAAAAAGCCTCGCCTTCAAAAGCGCCTGTTTTACTGGAAATCGGGCCGGGCAGTGCTCTGACCGGACTGGCAAAAATACAGTTTACAGGTTCAGCGGCACATCAGCGGGTGTTCAACAGTACCCGAAGTATCAAACAAACTATCCCGGACAGGCAGCATTTGCTGAATCTATTAGGGCAGCTATGGCAACAGGGGGTATCTGTCGACTGGTCTGCATTTTATCAGCCACAGAAACGCCACCGCCTTCCTTTGCCCGGATATACATTCCAGCGTCAGCGTTACAGTCTGGACTCATGGGTTAGTGATACCTCACGTAACATGTCTTCTCACACCAGACAGACGGCTTCAGATAACGGGCGGTTGCCACTGGAGCAGTGGAGTCACCAGATCCGCTGGAAACAAATGACCATACCGGTGGCAGATTATGCCCGGTTAAATGGGCAGGTTTTCCTGATTTTTATGGACTGTTCAGGAGTAGGCAAACAGCTAACGGCTGAACTGACACAATTGGGTGGTGAAGTCTGGCAGGTGATAGAGGGCGGACGTTTTAAAGCAGATACAAATACACGTCAGGTCATCATCAATCCGCAGAACAGCGAAGACTATCAGACATTGGCGGATTTATTTAACAGCCGGAAAGTGAAGGTCACTAACATCATTCATGCATGGTCAATAACGCGTTCAGCTTCCATTCCATTGAACACGGCCTTTACCCATTATGAATCCCTGTTACATATTGCCCGGCAATTTGCGGTAGACCGTTTAGCAACAGATGGAACAGACGTGGATCAACTGAAAACGGTTGCACTAAAAATTGATATCCTCTCCAACCGACTGCATTCAATTACAGAGCAGGACAGAAACGATCCGGCCAAAGCCCTGCTACTTGGCCCATGTCGTGTCATTCCAAAAGAGTTTGAACAGGTGCAGTGCAGGAGTATTGATGTTGCCCTGCCTGCTCGCTGGTCACTGCCTTTGCTTAATCCTAAGCCATCTGATGCCGTAATATCAGCATTACTGACAGAGATCCTCAGACAGCCGGAAGAACAGGAGGATCAGGATAATATCGTCGCGCTTCGCGGAAGACATCGTTATGTACCGTTGACTGAAACCGCAGTCTTACCTGTTACGGCGTCCCCGTTATTAAGACATGGGGGAAATTACCTGATTACGGGCGGATTTGGCGGTATTGGTGCCACAATAGCACTCTATCTGGCGAAGCATTATCAATCCCATTTGATTTTCATCAGCCGCAGTGAATTACCGCCCAGTAATGAATGGTCAGACTGGCTGGAAACTCATGATGCTGATAATAAACGTTCACGCCATATCCGTCTGTTACAACAGTTAAAGCAGATGGGCGCTTCTGTTTCAGTCATTTCTGCCGATCTGGCGGATGCTTCAAGAGTCAACAAAGCGCTGACTGATGTTGTTCTCCAGTATGGGCAGATCCACGGGATCTTTCATTGTGCTGGTATTGCCGATGGCGGGCTGATCCAGAATCGCAAATTCGAAGACTCACTTCAGGTATTCCAGTCAAAAGTACTGGGAACACAGGTTCTGGATAACTGGTTTAAACGCCGTCCACTGGATTTTTTCGTTTTAAGTTCATCACTGGCATCCCACATAGGCACAATCGGACAGGTCGCTTATTGTGCCGCCAATGCTTTTGAAGATGCTTACGCTTTATCACGCCATCAACATGTTTTGGATGAGCAAAATTTCAGTAAGTCACATTCAGGCACGAAAAAATCTACCCGCTATCTTGCTATTGGCTGGGATGCATGGCGTGAGGTAGGAATGGCTGTGGATAGCCTGCGTCAGTGGTATCAGGATAATGAAGGACAAGAAAGTATCAGGCACGGTATTCTGCCGGAAGAGGGTTGCCAGTTGCTGGAATTATTACTGTCACATGGGGACAGTGTTTATGCGATTTCTACCCGCGGCTTACCGTTACCGGATACTGACCACACGGCGGAAAACAATACCCCAGCGGAACAGGACGAAAATACGACAAACACGGGCGAGCAGAATCTGTATCCCCGCCCGGTATTAAGTGTCGCTTATCAGGCTCCCCGCAATAAGACGGAAGAAATTATTGCTGATATCTGGCAGGAAAAAATGGGTATAGGCCCATTGGGGGTGTTTGATGATTTCTTCGAACTGAATGGTCACTCACTGATGGCAGTGCAGATCATCGCAAAAATTAAACAGCGGCTACAGGTGGTATTTCCTGTCGGGTTTATTTACGAGCACTCCACGATTGAACAATTGGCTGAGCAGGTCAATCTGCGTAACAAAGTGCAGCCGGACAACCTGACAGGCAACCCGGAGGAAAGGCGATGATAGCCAGAATGCAAAGAGGCAAGGCAGCCCGGAATTTGCACCGCACCGGGAATAACAAGAAGGGAAGCTGGTTCCCGTTAGGATATGCCCAGCACTGCTTCTGGTTTGTATCGACGGCACTGGGGGATACCGCTAACAATCAGGTTGGTATTCTGATTGAAGGAGAACTGCGGATAGCGGTGCTGGAACAGGCTATCAATACGCTAATCCAGTCGCATATTTCCCTGCGCACGGAAATACTGGATTACGCACCAATGCAACGGCTTTGCCAGATGCGGGAGTTTGATCTGCCGCTGCTGGATTTGTCAGCTTATGATGCCGATACGCAGGAACAGCGGGTGACTGAAAATAGCCAGAAATTCCTGCATACGCCATTTAATCTCAAATCGCCTCCCCATCTGCGGGCACAGATTTTCCGATTGGCAGAATCAAAACATGTATTGTTTTTATGTTTTCCTCACATTGTGGCAGATGGCGGAGCCATACACCTGTTTGAGCAACAGCTATGGCGTCTTTATGAACAGGGATGCCACGGAAAAAAACGCCAGTTAAGTGTATCGGATCAGATGCAAATTGATGAATGGGTCGGTTATGAACGGGAAACCCATCATCAACATGGTCAGCAAGATTTGGCTTTCTGGCGACAGCATCTGAAGGGATATCCTTATGCGCGTTTTCCTGCTCGCTATCTCAACCAGAATACTCTGACCGATCACGAGTTTTACCTGCCATTTCCTGAAAATAGCTATGACTTGCTGGACACGCTGGCTAAACAGCAAAAAGCAACATTGCAGATGGTTTTTCTGACATTGGTTGCAGAGGTGATTTACACCATGACAGGGCAGTCCCGTTTCTCGCTGAATTCAGTGCTGGAAGGCAGGGAACAGCCCGGAAGTGAAACATTGATGGCGCCCATGCTGCGTGTTATGCCGGTGCCTGTCAATCTGGACAGCCTAAAGGATAGAGAAGGAAAAAATGAGGCGACGACAATTGCTTTATTGGAACAGGTCAGGGAAAAGATTTTATCGGCCTATGACCACATGGAATGCCCGTGGAGTTTGCCGGTAGGTGTGCTGGCTGAACAGCGCTGGCATCGCAGCCCCGGTATTTATTCTCTGGCAATCCGTGCAGGTAGCTGGCTTTACAGCAAGGTATTCCGGCGTGCCCGGCTCTACCCGCATTTTCTGGCTGATTTTTTGTTTATGGAACCCAGACCACCGCAATCTATCATTCGCCGAGCCAGACGCAGCGTAGAAATTTCACAACCAACGATAAACATTAATATATTACAGGATGTATTCAAATCTGAGACGTCAGGTAGCAGGCTGGATGGGTTACGCCTGAGCAGCTACTGGAAAAGTGAACATCGGGAACATCAGGCGCTGCCCGGTCAGGCCATTTCTACCCAATGGGAAAATGACTCTATCAATATCTACGTCACACTTTCTGAAGATAGCAAACCAATCATGCAAATTAACTGCTGCTGTTTTAATCAGGCAGGGATGACCTGTTTTACCGGATTGCTGAAGGAAAAACTATCTTCTCTCTCCCAACTTATCACTGAATGAGATACAGAGAATGGCTATTCAGAAACAAGAAGAGAAAGTGATTGAGTTTAATCAGGTCAGGAAACATTACAAAGATTATCAGGCGCTGAAAGGCATTTCTCTGGACGTTTATCGTGGTGAGTTCATTGGTCTGCTTGGCCCGAATGGTGCGGGAAAAACGACACTGGTTGAAATACTGGAAGGGCTAAAAAAAGCAGATTCAGGCTCTGTCAGGGTATTGGGAAAAACATGGCAGCATGATGCCCCTTATCTGCGCCGGCGTCTCAGCGGAGTCTTACAGGAAACGTTATTTATCAACAAGCTCAGAGTAAAAGAAGTGCTTACTCTGTTCGGTAGTTTCTATGGCTGTTCACGTCATCGGGTGCAGGAAGTGATGGAACTGGTTGAATTAAGCGAAAAACACCGGACTTATGTGGAAGGGTTATCAGGAGGCCAGCGCCAGCGGCTGGCTCTGGGTGTTGCCATTATGAATGAGCCGGAAATCCTGATACTGGATGAGCCGACAACAGGGCTTGATCCGCGTTTCCGGCATGATACATGGGATATTCTGCGCAAACTCAACCGGGAAAAGAAATCCACGATGCTGCTGACAACGCATTATATGGAGGAAGCTGAGTATTTATGTGATCGGATTTGTATCATGAATAAAGGGGAAATTATTGCACAGGGTGGCATGGATGAATTACTGAAAAAATACTGTAACGGCGATCTGATTGAGCTGACGACCCGGTTCCCTGAACGTTTGCAAGAACTGAGCCTACATAATCGGGTATCAAGTTATGAATACGATGAATCAAAAAACAGGATCCGTATGATAATTGACGATTCAGCCAGCTTTGTGACTGAGCTTTTTGAATGTGCCAAAAAAGCCGGTACCGATATCAATGAACTGGTGATCAGAAAGAAAACGCTGGATGATTTGTTCATGGTACTGGCAGGGAGACGCTTCCATGAATAGTGCACTGATCAACCTGATGAAAACACAATTCAGGCAATATATCCGTGAACCGGAAATTCTGTTCTGGTCATTTGGTTTTCCGCTTTTGCTGGTCTGGCTATTAGGGCTTTCGTTTTCATCACAGGATATTCCCGAAAGGTATATCGGCATTGTTCTGCCAGCAGAAGTCGCGGAACAACAGAAGATCAAACAATGGGGAGAGCAGTTTACAGCGCATGAACACACCATCTCCGGTATTATCAATCAGGATGAAATCAAACGGAATAATCTGGTAAAGGTCAAATATCATATTAAATATTATCCTGACCGTGAGGCGGTGATTCTCGGGTTGAAACGGGGTGATATTCAGATGTTCATTGAACAGAATGCGCAGGGAAAACAGATTCACTATCTCGATCCACAGGATGGTGATGCCCTGCTGACTTACTATCTGCTCAATCAGCAAGAGGGAAAACCAACAGATAAAAATCTTTTCATTCTGGAAACACCGGGGCTGCGTTATCTGGATTTTCTGATACCGGGGTTACTGGCGATGGCAATAATGGAAACCTGTTTAATTGCTGTCGGCTGGGCACTGGCAGAAAAACGCCTCGCGCGGGTCACCCGTCAGATGTGTATCACGCCAATGCGTAAGACCACCTTTCTGATGGCACATATTCTGGCCTGTCTTATCATCAACTTTGTTGAAATACTGATTATTTATCAGTTTGCTAAGATCTATTTTGATATAGAAATACAGGGTTCGTTTTACGCTTTCCTGCTTTTACTCTTTGCCGGGAATATCTGTTTTTCTGGTGTGGCAGTGCTGGTGGCATCCCGGGCACGCAAGGCTCAGACTGCGAATGGCTTACTGGAAGTTTCGATTCTGATACAGGTTTTGTTATCGGGGATCTTTTTCAGCTATAAACACTTTCCACAGTGGATGGTCAATATCGTTGAATATCTGCCGTTAACCATTCTGGCTGATAATATGCGTAAAGTATTTATTGAAGGCGGGGAATTATTACAGGTTGTACCCGCATCTATTGCACTGGTTGTCATTGGTGTCATGACTTTTATATTAGGAATGCGAATTTTCCGCTGGTATTAATCTGTCAGTGGCTGCCAAAGCAGCCACTTGAAAAAGATATAATAGAAAGCAATTTGATATAGAAAATATAAATATATACCTTTTCATAATAGTGAGAGTATCAGCATGCGGTGTTCCTTACCCCGCGTGTCACGCGGGGTAAGGAATACTCCTATCATTTTGACAAGCTATTTATTATCTTGTGAGATTAAGATATGTTAAAAAACATTCCATACATTATTTTTGACGCAGAACCATTCTGTTTTGGCCCGATATCGACTACATTAAATATTGTGGAGCAATTAAAGCATAGAAATAAATTGATATCAGATGCTAAATTAATTTTATTAGGTACACTCACCTCCTCTCAATTAGGTGAAAAATCGAATTTATTTGATATTATTTATGAGTGTGATACGACTTCTGTTACCGAGCTTTCACGCTATTCTGAGCTGATTTCAGGAGCCAGTCTTTACATTAACAATACCAACCCCGGCTCGATCAATTTTGTTTCGCAACTGGGTACACCTATTGTCTATATCGATACGCTATTTTGGATGTGGAGTAATCTCCACGCTGATCTGCGCCAAACTGAAAAAACATTCATTCAGGATTTTCATGGAATAGAACGAAATATTGCCAAATTCCGTGATAAACTTGGTGATTATCAAGTTATACCTCCCATTCTTTCTGATTCTTTGCAACAATGTTTAATGGATGATCATCCATTAGAAGGCGTATTAATTACTCTTGGTGGCATTGACACGGTTTACAGCGAGACAACAGATTTTTACTACCATTTTCTTCAGGAATTACTCTCTATTCCCAATTTGAAAAATGAAAAAAATATTACGATTGCAGGTGGAGGAAGAACAATCGGAAACCTGAAGAATATACTCGCTGAAACACACCCTCATATCCATGTTGATTGTTTTTCAAGACAGGATTTTCTCAAAAAATTACGGCGGGCCCGTAAAGTATTATCGAATGCGGGGCTTACCACATTTTATGAATGTGTTGTGCTTAATAAAGATGTTTTTTTCTTACCACCACAAAATTATAGCCAGCAATTGCAGTTAGAAATATATCTTCAACATTATTATCCCCCTGAGTATGGTTTTCTATGGCAGCCGGAATATGGATACCCTGAGCTCCCCGCTTACTTATCAGAGAGAGAGGGGCTAGCGTTAACTGATAAATGCATCGATTTATTCATGAATCGTCCTATAGAAAGAAAGCGCGCTCTGGAGATGATTGACCAGTTTCTCTCGAAAGAGAAAATTAACGCTTATTTTTCCCGGGATATCTTTGAACATAATGCGAGTGATATTATTGTTGACTATATTGAAAAAACGTTTTTAGCCAAAAGGTTACAGAGTGAGAAAAATATGAATTTACGCAACTGAATGAATATCTGAAGATTGATGACAAATGCTTAATTAAATGCTACTTATTAGTCCTTTAGACAGGATAATAGGTGTATTTGATATGAACTCCAAAAATATTTGGAGAACCTACGGTTCAACTTCTCTTTTTGTCCTATTGTGGAGCAGTGGCGCTATCTTTTCTCGTTGGGGGTTGGATTATAGCTCTTCTTTTGCCATTTTGACGGTACGTTTTGCCATCGCTTTTCTTTGCCTTTTATTACTTTGTGTGTTCAGAAAACATTACTTACCGGCGTCAGGAAGTATCGGAAAAGTTGCGGGTACTGGCTTATTGATGATTGCCGGCTATTCTATTTTTTATTTTCTTGCGTTAGAGCATGGCATTACCCCCGGAATTTTAGCAACAGTCATGGGGATTCAGCCTATTATTACTCTGTTGGTGATAGAAAAACATTTTTCCGTTCGCCGTTTACTGGGTTTGTTTTTATCTCTAATGGGATTGATATTAGTTGTTTTCCAGGGGCTGGTAATGACTAATTTTTCTTTTCTGGGTACGTTTTTTGCTTTGTCAGCATTAGGTTGTATGAGTTTAGGCGCTATTTTTCAGAAACAAATTCAGCAGTCGCCTTCAGAAGTTCTGCCTTTGCAATATGGTGTAAGTTTAATAGCATGCTTATTGTTTGTTCCTTTTAAACCTTTTCATATTGAATTCACCACTGGTTTGATTATCTCTGTTTTATGGCTTGGGTTAGTTATTTCTGTAGCTGCACAGTTATTACTTTATCGGCTTATTAATGCAGGCAATTTAGTTAATGTCACTAGTCTGTTTTATCTTGTACCGTGTGTTACCGCATTAATGGATTATTTATTTTTAGGTAATGCACTCTCTACGTTAAGTATGATTGGAATGGTAGCGATAATCACAGGTTTGGCTTTTGTTTTCCGAGAAAAAAAGTAACAGGAATATCGTTATTCTGATTTATTGCGCTCCTGTTTCTTACGATACGAGCGCCAGCGATATCTGGGCCAATAAAAACTGAATAGGATCATCAGCATAGTCAGTGGTGTTCCGCAAAAAGTGATCATTGTATCAATGGGAAAGCCGGCTCGATTTGCAAGAATATAAATCCCGACAGCTTTTGAAAGGTAGACCAAAATCCAGACGATAGAAACTTCGTGCCATACTCTGTCATAGATGGGCTTGCCATAAACTGAGATAGTTTTTAATCCCGGCATGGCTTGCTCCGCCATTGTTTTTGCAGCCGGCTTTCCTATTAGTGAATAAAAACAGAAGACTGCAACCAGTGATGCAGCACTGCTAATTGAACCGAAAACTTCCTCTAGTTTTTTATCAAACAGGGTATATCCGTGTATATAAAGATAATGACTTAGCCCTGATACTAACAACAGAGCGATTACAACCCAAAGACTCTGTGTTTTACTGATAATCCTGAGAATAACTGAATATATTGTTGTCAGCAGCAAGGCAGTACCAACACCGCCTACAGAGAAAGCAACATGATACAGAATAATGGGTATAATCATGTTGAGCATCACATCCCGTGATATTAAATAACGCCAGATAGATAAGTGTGTTTGCTGCATTTTTTTACCTGATATTTAAGGGGGTTCGGGTTACATACAAAATGGAAACTAAAAGAAAATAAATAAACATGCTGAATATTAATATATAGTCGAAAAGTTTATCCCGCAAGAAATAAACAGAGTTATATATTTTACCTGGGATGTCTAAACTATTGTTAAACCGATTTGTTTTTTGTTTATGGATATTCTTAATATTATTTTCAATAAATTATTTTTAATGATATTTAAAGCCAGTAATATGGCATGTGATGATTTTCCTTTCTATCTCTTCAGTTGTTAAGAATGTTCTGAATACAACGTGGTTTTTTTCGTGTGATTAACATCATTATCAGATAAAAAAACTTCACTGTTGCTGCTTGTTATTTTCATTTTGTATTTTTATAAGTGAATTGTTTTGTTTTTGGACTTTTATCCTGAATGAGACATGCTTTCAATTTCCCTAAATTATTATTAAGTTAATTGGATAAATATATCTAATTGATGCATGATGATTTGTTAAGTAATCTTATTGTAGTTAAAAGATGTATTTTGCCGTTCTGAACTGAATATATCCCAGGATTAATTGGGTATTAATAAGATAAAGGAGCGAAAACATGAGGGTCTGTGAGACTAAAGAAATATCAGAAATACAACTAACGCGTTGCATACAAACATTGACACGTGCTTTTGATGGATATTCTTTGGTACGGCATTTTCTGGCTGAGGATGGTCACCAGCAGAGAGTGCAGCGTTATCTGGAGGCCTTTCTTCGAAAAGTCGGTATGGCAGTAGGGCACGTCTGGGCCACTAATGATGGAACGGCTGTATCTATATGGACGGCTCCCGGTATTGAAGATGCAGCATCTGTTTTTATTTCGCTTTCTGTTGAATTTGAAAAGATCGCAGGAGAAAGAGCTAACATAATGCAGGCATCTGAAGCCGTTATGGCGAAAAAACGCCCTGATTTTCCGTGCTGGTTTTTGGGGGTAGTCGCCGTAGACCCGGACTTTCAGGGAAAGGGGCTGAGTCGTGCGGTTATTGAACCCGGGCTTGAGAGAGCTGAACGTGAAGGTTTTCCGGTGTTTCTTGAAACGTCGAATGAAAAAAACGTCAGAATTTATGAGCGACTGGGGTTTGAAGTCACCGCTGAATATCCGCTGCCTTTCAATGGTCCCATGATGTACGCAATGCTCAGGCAGTAAGTATCGTAATGATTCCATCCAGTGCAGAAGTATCAATATTCTTCTGCACTTTTTTCTGTTTCAGTTCCCTGAAAAAGTACATTGCCTTTATTTGGTTGATTAACGGGAAGATCATTCATGTAACCGGAAGTTGTTGAACTATCATCAGGCCAGTTTATCTGAATAGCCATGATAATATCTGTGATTTAATTAATGTAATTAATTGATTTTAAATAATTATATTTATTTTTTTGTAAAAATTCGTATTTGCAAATATTTTTAAATATACCTGATTGTAAAATGCACCTTCAATAAATCAATAATTACCGAGCAAAACACGACTGTTTTTCGCTCTGCCTAATTATATACCTCCTTTTATTTATTTTTTATGC